>CAZYQV010000105.1:0-3482 GCA_964649775.1 uncultured Rikenellaceae bacterium | reverse complement strand
TGCGAAGGATGAAAAAAGAAGTGGAAGACGCCGGCGATAATCTGACTGATGAAATGAAAAAACAAAAAGATTATGTGGAAAAAATGGAAAAACTGGGAGTGATATAAATATTTTTAGCGGTTATTACCATTCTTTGTGTTTTGGAATGCTAAACAGGAATATTGTTATCACATTGGTCAAAGGAGCGGATGCCATGAGATTCGCGGGCAGGGAAGTATACGGAGGATTTGTTATCAGGACAAAAGATTGATCAGCGAATATTTTAAATTATTAAGAAAATGAAGAGGTACAGGTTTCTAATAGGTGTTTTTATTTTTTCCGTTTTCCCTCTTTGTAACATTACGGCAGGAATACCAACGGATCCGGGAGGCAGAGAACAGCTCCCGGATACCCTGCAGTCTGAACTGACGGCATTCCGGCAATGGGCCATCAAACGTATTCCCGGGTTAAAACAACTTGAAGGGAAGGTCAACACCGCAGTCATTCCCACAGAAAAAACAGGGGAATGGTGGCAGAAAAGACATGCCCGCAAGCTGGAGGAGGTGCGGGGGCCGAAGAAAAATACCCGTCTGGTGTTTCTGGGCAACTCGATCACACACCAGTTGGAGAAGGAGGGGAACAAGGAGATCTGGGAAAAGTTTTTCGGGGAATATGATTATCTGAACCTTGGGGTCAGTGGCGACCGTACGGAGAATGTCCTCTGGCGGATCCTGCATGGTGAGATCGACGGCATCCACCCTGATCTGCTGGTGCTGCTGATCGGGACCAACAACACCGACGGGGTGCATTATCCCAAAGCGGACAGCGGTTCGGAGGTGGCCGAAGGCATTGCCCGTATCTGTTATGAGGTGCGGAGGAAACTGCCCGATACGAAGATCCTCATCCAGGCGATCTTTCCTTTTGGTGAGGATCCTTCCAACGTGCGGCGTGCCGCCAACAGGGAGGCAAGTCGTCTGGCGGCACAGCTGGCCGACGGGGAGCATATCTTCTTCACCGATCTGAACGACCGTTTCCTCAATCCCGACGGGACGATCGATCCGGCCATTATGCCCGACTACCTGCATCCTTCCCCTGCCGGCAACTGGATATGGGCCAAATCTCTCTCTCCGGTGGTAGACGGGATCATAGCGGGGGTGTATGTGCCGGTGTCTTCCCTGCCGGATTCTGTGCCGCTGAAGGTACGTTACAGGAAGATAGATTCTACGGAGCTGTTTCTGCATATGTGGTATCCCCCGGATTATGATCCGGCGCAAAAATATCCTGCGATCATCTTTTTCTTCGGCGGAGGATGGATCGGTGGCGGCCCCACCCAGTTTACAGAGCAGGCAAAATATTTTGCCCGTCGCGGGATGATCGCCATGACGGCTGACTACAGAGTAAAAAAACGGAACAATACTACCCCGTTCGATGCTGTAAGAGATGCCAAATCGGCCATCCGTTTTCTCCGGCAATATGCGGGGATACTAGGGGTCGATCCGCAGAAGATCGTGGCGTCGGGAGGATCTGCTGGCGGTCATCTGGCTGCGGCAGCCGGGATCATCAAAGGGCTGGAACCTCCCGGCGAGGATACGGCCATAAGCTCACGTCCCGATGCGCTGGTACTGTTCAATCCCGTTTTCGATAACGGCCCCGGCGGATACGGTTATGACCGGGTGGGGGAACGCTACAGGGAGATCTCACCTTTTCACAATATCGCTCCGGGGGACCCGCCGACGATCCTCTTTTTCGGAACAAAAGACAAGTATGTGCCGGTAGCTACGATCAAAGCTTTTCAAAAAAAGATGCAGGATGCCGGCAACAGGTGCGACCTTTTTCTTTATGAAGGTCAGGGTCATGGTTTTTTTAATTCCTGGAAGCCGGAATATTATGAAAAAACGATGCGGGAAGCTGATAAGTTCCTGGTGTCATTGGGCTTTCTGAAAGAAATTATGAGATAATATCATTCTTTATTCCGGCAAAGAGACCCTGAGCAATAAAGTTATGGATATGGATAGAAAGAAATTTTTTTTAATAGTCGTACTATTGGGCCTTTTCTCTCCGGGGATATGGTCACAGACAAAAGTGGTAAAGGGACTTGTGACAGCGTTTGACAAATACCCGGTGAAAAATATGAAAGTAGTGGCACAAAAAGCCGGTAGTATAGTGAATACGGATTCTCTGGGACATTTTACCATCGTCTGTACGAAGAATGACAAACTGTTGTTTGAAGTGCCGGGATTCAAGACGAGGAGGAAATCTGTAAAAGGAAAAGATTTCATCAAAGTGACCCTGAGCCTGAATGAAAATGAAAGGGATGTTTTGCTGAAAGACGGATACGGATACATTGATGCAAGAGATCTTACCACTTCTCTGAGTAATTATAATGTAGCAAAGGATCCGTCGGCCACTTATCGGGATATTTATTCGCTGATACAGAGCCGGTTCTCTTCGGTACAGGTGCGCAACGGAAAATTTTATATCCGGGGAGGTGATATGCGGTCCGTAAACTCAGATACTCCCGCATTGTTGGTAGTGGACGGTGTTATTGTAAATGATATTTCCTCTATCAATCCCAATGATGTGGCTACTGTTGATCTATTGAAAGATTCGTCGGCAGCCATTTACGGAGTCCGGGGTGCAGGAGGGGTGATTGTGATTACATCGAAAAGAGGGAACAAATATTGACATTATTTGTCGTATAAAGGGAAGGAAAAACAATAATGTTTCCGGTTTTCCTCTTTAATGTGTATTTTCGTTTTCCTTCAAATAAATGAAGCATTGACGAATGAATGTGTATCTAAATATAAATTTATAAAAAATGAAAAGGAATTTATTGATATTCGGAGCAATGGTACTTATGTTATTTCCTCCGGTTCTGGCACAGAATGAAGGGTGGAATTATTTATTTAACGGAGAAAACCTGAAAGGCTGGGAACAGCTCAACGGCAAAGCGAAATATTTTGTCGAAGACAGTATGCTGGTGGGGGAGACGGTGCTGGGCTCGCCCAACAGTTTTCTTTGTACCAAAAAACATTACGGGGATTTTATTCTGGAGTATGAGGTATTGCTGGAGCCGGCGTTCAATTCGGGTGTTCAGATACGGAGTGAGAGTTCGAAAGATTATATGAACGGGCGGGTGCATGGTTATCAGGTGGAGATAGATCCCTCTCTGCGTCGCTGGACGGGAGGGATCTATGACGAAGCACGGCGGGGTTGGTTGTATAATCTGGAGCGCAACCCAAAAGGCAAGGAAGCTTTTCACATGGGGTACTGGAACAAGTTCCATGTGGAGGCCATCGGCGATGAGATACGCACCTGGGTCAACGGGGTGATGTGTGCCAACCTGGTGGATACCATGACCGCCTCAGGGTTCATCGGCCTGCAGGTGCATGCCATCGGCAACCACCCCGAGCTGGCCGGTCAGAAGATACGCTGGAAGAACATACGTATCCTTACCACAGGTTTGGACCAGGCCCGCTGGAAGCCCGACCCGGAAGTGCCGG
>CAZYQV010000104.1:0-7580 GCA_964649775.1 uncultured Rikenellaceae bacterium | reverse complement strand
GGTAGCGAAGACTTTCCGTTCTGAGGATCAGAAAAATAATAAGATCTGTCTCACCACCCCATAAAACTGAGTTCTCATCCTCTTCGCCCCCTTCGACCTCTTCGACTTTTCGACTTATCTCTTTCCCACTTTCGCCGCTCTAGTACTTTGCCAGCAGCTCATCGATGATGTTCAGTTCTTTGAGTGAGAAGTCTGTATTCTCAATGCATTTGAATGAGTCGAGTAACTGTTCTTTGTTGCGGGCCCCGATGAGCACGGAGGTGATCCTGGGGTCTTTCAGCACCCACGAGAGGGCCATCTGTGCCAGGCTCTGTCCTCTTTTTGCTGCCAGGGCTTCCAGTTTCTTCAGGGTCTCCACCAGTGCCGGGGTGATGGCTGAGCGTTGCAGGAAGCCGTAAGGACTGGCGGCTCTTGAATTCTCGGGGATCTCCTTCAGGTACTTGTTGGTGAGCAGTCCCTGTGCCAGGGGGGAGAAAGCGATGCAGCCTATGCCTCTGTCGTCCAGGGTGTCCAGCAGTCCTTTCTCCACCCACCGGTCGAGCATGGAGTAACGTGCCTGATGGATCACGCAGGGGGTGCCCAGCGACTCGAGGATCTCGGCAGCACGGCGGGTACTGTCGGGATCATAGTTGGAGATGCCCACATACAGGGCTTTTCCCTGTTTTACGGCGTCCGACAGAGCGGTCATCGTCTCCTCCAGCGGTGTGTCTGGATCGAAACGGTGGGAATAGAAAATGTCCACATACTCCAGTCCCATCCTCTGCAGACTCTGGTCGAGGCTGGCCAGCAGGTATTTGCGTGATCCCCACTCGCCGTAAGGACCGTCCCACATGCGGTAGCCTGCTTTCGTGGAGATGATCAGTTCATCGCGGTAGGGATGCAGGTCGTTGCGCAATATCTTTCCGAAGTTCTCCTCCGCACTGCCGGGAGGCGGTCCGTAGTTATTGGCCAGGTCGAAATGGATAATGCCGTGGTCAAAAGCCGTGAGCACGGTCTCCCGGCCCTTCTCAAAGTTGTCCACATGTCCGAAATTGTGCCACAGACCCAGAGAAACCTGAGGCAGCAATAACCCGCTATTGCCGCTGCGGTTGTATATTTCCCGGGAATATCTTTCCTTGTTGGCTGTATAGGTCATGAGGAGATTATTTTAAGGTTTTTCGCGTTTTAAAGATAATAAAGAAATCTCATTTTAGTACTTTTACGGGACCATGCCGGAAGGACCTCTCACAATATATCATGCCTCTGCCGGAACAGGCAAGACGTTTACCCTGGTGGCGAACTATCTCTCCCTGTTGATGGACGATACGCATGCTTTCCGGCACATCCTGGCGGTCACCTTCACCAACAAAGCAACCGCCGAGATGAAAGAGCGTATCATCCGGGTGTTGTATGGCCTTACCCGTACCGGGTTGCCGGATCATGAAAGCCGGAAAGAGGTGCGCGAGGCGATGCTCTATCTGCAACACCTGCCGGAGGACCTTCGGGAAAAACCTGAGCAGGTGAGGAAGAAGGCGGCACTGGCATTGCAGCTCATCCTTTTTGAGTATCCCCTGTTTTCCGTGCAGACGATCGACAGCTTCTTCCAGCAGGTGCTGCGTGGCTTTGCCCGTGAGCTGGATCTCCCATTCAGTTATGAGATGGAATTTGATGAAGATCCCGTGCTTCAGGAGATCACCGACCAACTGCTTGTTCAGGCCGGCGAAGATACCACCCTGCTGGAGTGGCTTATCCGTATGATGGAAGATCTTGGGGCCGACACCGGCAACTGGGATGTGAAAAGCCTGCTGATGCAACAGGGGAAGAACATTTTTACCGAGGAGTTCAAATCTCTACCACCGGAGGTGCTGGCAAAACTGACGGAACGCTCTTTTCTCCGGGAATACCTGCGGGAACTGTCGGGGGTGCTCTTTTCTTTTGAGAAAAAGATGAAAGAGCTGGGAGAGAGGGGACTGGGTATTTTCCGGGAGACCGGGGTGGATGAGTCTTTTTTTGCACATAAGGGCAGCGGTGTGGCCGGTATCTTCAGAAAACTGGCCGACGGACGGGCGGTCAGGGAAGGAGCGTCGCTCTTCGGCAGCCGGTTCATGAGCGCTCTGGATGATCCCGGTCGCTGGCTCTCGGGAGAGAACAGGAAAGATCCCGTGCTGGTTTCCCTGGTGAGGGAGCGTCTGCATCCTCTCATCGTGGAGATCTTCGATCATTATGAAGAGAATGCTGCCGATTATTATACAGCCCTGGTGATCCGCAAGCGTCTCTATACCCTCGGACTGATGGCCGACCTGCGGCAACAGCTCTTCCTGTGGATGAATGAGAAGAACCGTCTGCTCATCTCCGAGACGGGGACCTTCCTCAGGGAGATCATCGGGGAGAACGATATCCCCTTTATATACGAGAAGGTGGGGCAGTACTATTCCCATTTCATGATCGATGAGTTCCAGGACACCTCACGGATACAGTACGAGGACCTGCGTCCGCTGCTCAGGAACAGCATGTCTGCCGGAGGCACTTCCCTCATCGTGGGGGATATCAAGCAGTCGCTCTACCGTTGGCGCAACGGTGACTGGGAGATCATGCACCGTGATGTTTACCGCGATCTTGCGCCCGGCAGGGGAGTGAAGAGGATGCTGAAGGTCAACTACCGCAGCCGCGAGGAGATCGTGCGTTTCAATAATGCGTTTTTCGTCGCTGCCGCCGGCGAGCTGTGGAAGATGTACAGCAAAGGCATCGCAGAGGTGGTTGCCGGCAATGAGTCTTTCCTGGAAGAGCAACAGGATATTCTTGCATCCATCTATGACGGTGAAGAGGTGATGCAGGAGGTGCCGCAAGGGGCTAAGGGGGGGTATGTCTCCGTACGTCTCCTCCATGCCGGCGCAGAGCGTTCCTGGCGTGAGGAGGCCCTGGAGGCGTGTGGTGCGCTCATCGACAGGCTGACAGGCGCGGAGGGATGGTCTCCCGGGGAGATCATGGTGCTGGTACGCTCCAACAGGGATGGCCGTGAGGTGATACGTTACCTCCTCACCCGCCAGCATGACCGGCCGGATAGCGTGCATTATCCTCTGGTGTCCCAGGACTCTCTGTACCTGGCCGCCTCGCCGGCCGTGCGTTTTCTGGTGGCATTCTTAAGATATCTGACCACACCTGACGACCTGCTCAACTTTGCCACCCTCTGGTCTTTGTATGAGCGTCTGCAAAAGGGACACGAAGAGGGGCAGGTGCCCCCCTTCCATCTGAAAGACATAGCAGAACTTCCTCCCGGGGAACGTATCTTCCTTTTTCTCGACGGGGAGGAGCGGGGATGGTTGTCCCTTCTGATGACCCGTCCCCTGCCGGAGGTGGTGCAGGAGATCGTGAGACGTTTTGGCCTGCACGAGCGGGAGGAGGAGGTGCCTTTCCTGCATACTTTTCAGAATTTCCTCACCGCTTTTGTTACGCGTGAGGGATCCGGGGCCACGGCCTTTCTCAGGTGGTGGGACGAGCATGGCTGGCAGGAGTCGGTGCAGCTGCCCGAAGAGGCCGACGCCGTGCGGGTGATGACCATCCACAAGGCCAAAGGCCTGGGGGCTGCTGTGGTGATCATGCCTTTTGCCGACTGGGAGTTTGAGCAGAGGGCAGGGACAGGCAGGAAAGTGCTGTGGTGCCGCCCCGGAAAGGCTCCCTTCAACAAAACATCCCTGGTGCCTGTGGAGTATACCGGTATGTTGCTCAGGACCCTTTTTGCCCGGGATTTCATGAAAGAACGCTTCTCTGCATACCTGGACAACCTCAACCTGCTCTATGTAGCCTGTACCCGGGCACGTGAAAGACTCTATGTGTTCACGCCGGCAGAAAAGGGCAGGGACCTGTCCGGATTGCTGGTGAAGACCCTCGGACAGCTCACCGCTGACGATGAACGGAGCGGTGAGGAGAAAGGAGATGGCATCCGGCAGAAGGAGGATGATCTTTTCGAGTCGGGACAGCCTGTTCCTCCCTCCGCCGTGAGCAGGAGGGAAGGCGTCAGGGTGCGGGAGTTCCCGGAGGGAAAAGCCTTCGGACGGTTGCGTATTGCCGGAAAGGGAAGAGAGTTCTTCCTCCTCGAAAAAGGGGGGTACAAAGAGAGGATCGACAGGGGAACACTTTACCATAACATCCTCGCGGAGATCATGACTCCCGACGATGTGGAAAGAGCTGTCGGCAAAGTTGTGCGGGCCGGACTGGTGTCGTCGGAAGAGAAGGAGAGGCTTGTTACGGAGGTGAAAGGTTTCCTCGCACAGAAGGAAGCTGCCGGATGGTTCTCCGGAGAGTGGCAGGTGAAAACGGAGGCCGCGGTCATCCTGCCCGGAGGAAAGACGCTCCGTCCCGACAGGGTCATGGTGAGAGAAGGGGAGGCCGTCGTGGTGGATTATAAGTTCGGCACCTCGGTGGAAGATAAATATATCCGGCAGGTGAAGAGGTATATGGAGGTGCTGAAAAAGATGGGCTATCAGAAAGTGACGGGCGTCGTATGGTATGTGATGCTCGGGAAAATGACGAAGATAGATGAATAAAGAGGTGAAGAAAGAAAGGAAAAAATTCCCGTGGGGGTCGGATCACAGATACTATCCGGCCTCACTATACTACCGTAACCTCTTCGGGGGGAGGGTGCAAAAGCTCTCGCTGGATGCCGGCTTTACCTGCCCCAACAGGGACGGGAAGGTGGGACGGGGTGGCTGTACCTATTGCAATAACGATGCTTTCAGCCCTTCATATTGTGTTCCTGAAAAGGGCATAACCCGTCAGCTGCAGGAAGGGATGGCCTTCCACCGGCGCAGGTACCGGCGCGCCGGAAGGTATCTCGCCTATTTCCAGGCATATACCAACACCTATGCACCGCTGGAGGAGCTCAAAAGGAAATATGAGGAGGCCCTCTCGGTGGAAGGTGTGGAGGGGCTGGTTATCTCCACGCGCCCCGACTGTGTCGACGGGGCGGTACTGGATTACCTGGCTCGCCTGGCAGAGCAGGTCTTCGTCGCCCTGGAGTATGGCGTGGAGTCGTGTTATGACCGTACCCTGGAGAAGATCAACAGGGGCCACGGCTTTGCGGCCAGCGTGCGGGCCATCCGCGAGACTGCCGCCCGGGGCCTTCCCGCAGGAGCCCATCTGATCCTGGGCCTTCCCGGCGAGAGCAGGGAAGAGATGCTGGCAGAAGCAGGGATACTCTCCTCCCTGCCCCTCGATATGATCAAGCTGCATCAGCTGCAGATAATCACAGGGACGGTCATGGCAAAACAGTACCGGGAAGATCCGGACCATTTCCGTCTCTTTGTCTGGGAAGAGTACCGTGACCTGGTGATCGCTTTCCTGGAACGGCTGCGGCCGGATATAGCCGTGGAAAGGGTGGTGGGAGAGTCACCACCCCGTTACCTGGTCACCTCCCGTTTCGGAAAACGTCCGGACGTGCTGATGCAGGAGATCATGCAAAGAATGGAAGAGCTGGATACATGGCAGGGGAAGAGGTGGAGGGATGAGGCCCCGCCTTCTCATGAAGCTGCGGCGGGTAAAAGATAAAGCGATGAGGCGATACCTGCCTGCCGGCAGGCAGGAAGCGATGAGGCGATGAGGCGAGATAGACGCGTGTGAGTTTGAGGGGGTTGCTTCGTCGCTACGCTCCTCGCAAAGTCAGGCTTTGTCTTGGTCCTGTGGATGGCTGTATTGGGCCTCGCAAAGTCAGGCTAACTCGAAACTCGATACTCAAAACTCGAAACTAGTTAACTACGAACCACGAACTACTAACCACTAACTACGAACCACGAACCACGAACCACGAACCACGAACCATGAACACCTTCATCCACAGCGTAGCAGAATATATTTTCCGGACCCACGGCCGGGAGATGGGTGAGGTGTGGGTGGTCCTGCCCAACAGAAGGGCCGGTCTTTTTTTCAACAGCTCGGTGTCCCTGCTGAGCGAAGAGCCGGTATGGGCGCCCCGGGTGGTGGCCATACGGCAGTTCATGGAAACCCTCACCGGGCGGGATGTCTCCGACGACCTGCTGCTGGTGGAGATACTGTATGATGTGTACAAAAAAGTGCTGGGTACGGACGAGCCTTTTGAACGGTTTTATCCGTGGGGGGTGATGCTGCTGGGCGATTTTGACGACATAGACAAATACCTCGTCCATGCCGGTGATCTCTTCCGCAACCTGAAGGCGGTGAAGGAGCTCTCGTCCGACCTCTCTTATCTCACGGAAGAACAGATCGCTCTGATCCGTCGTTTCTGGGATCATTTCCCTGCCGGCGGAAAAGGGCATGCTCCCCTCTTTCTGGGTTTGTGGGAAAAACTGCACGGGATATACGAAACATTCCGTTATGTATTGCAGGAGAAAAGTCTTGCGTACGAAGGGATGCTGTACCGGGAAGTGGCGGAGCGTTTCAGGGATCGCGGCGGGGAACATGATTTCTCGTCTCCCGTATATTTCGTAGGGTTCAATGCCCTCACCCCTGCCGAAGAGATCCTCTTCCGCGGGCTGCAGCAGCGGGGCCACGGTTTCTTTTTCTGGGATTATGATGTGGCCTATGTGGACGGCCGCGGCGACGTGCCGCTGGCAGGCCACGATGCAGGGCGTTTTATCGGGCGCTATCTCCGTCGTTTTCCTCCTCCTGCCGACCTGGGGATCTTTGACAACCTGTCGCTGCCCGGCAAAAAAGTGGAGGTGTGGTCCTCCCCCAACCGCACCACACAGTCGTGGGTGGTGAAAAAGGTGCTGGAAGAGTGGGGGAGGGAGGGGGCCTTCCGGAACGAAAGGGTTGCCGTGGTGCTGGCCGATGAACAGCTGTTGCTGCCCATGCTGCATGCCCTGCCTGATGAGGCCGGCGAGGTGAACGTCACCATGGGCTATCCCCTGAAAGCTTCGCCGGTATATGCTTTTTTCAGTGAGGCACTCACACTGATGAAGAACAGGCGTGTCGCCGCCGACGGTACGACCCTCTTCTACTATTCGGATGTGCTCTCACTGTTGCATAACCCCCTGTTGAGAGAACCTGGGGGCGAAGAACTGGGGCGCTGGGAGAAAGAGATCATCAAAAAAAACAGGGTGTATCTCCGCGGCGACGAGATCCCTGCCGGCGACCTGCCGTTGCATCTTTTTGGCAGCGACAGACCGCCGGAAGACATCAGCCGCGCCCTCCTCGACGCCCTCTACGACCTGGTGGTGACGAGCCTGCCGCAAGAGAAAGAGTCTGCCACCGACCTTAACGTGGAGGTCTTCTACCGCCTCTACCTCCTGGTGAACCGTTTCAACGACTTTGTTACGGCCGGCGGCCTGCAGCTCACCACCGAAGGCTACCTCTCCCTTCTCCTCCGTCTGGCAGGGGGCGAGACGGTATCTTTCTATGGCGAGCCCCTCACCGGCATGCAGGTGATGGGCATCCTGGAGACGCGTCTGCTCGACTTTGACCGGCTGATCATCCTCTCGGTCAACGAGGGCACCCTGCCCGCCCCGGCCTCCTCGGCCTCATACATTCCCTATAACCTGCGCAAAGGATTCGGACTGCCCACATGGGAACACCGGGACAGCCTTTATGCGTATTATTTTTTCAGACTGATACAACGGGCCAGGGAGGTG
>CAZYQV010000103.1:0-3252 GCA_964649775.1 uncultured Rikenellaceae bacterium | reverse complement strand
GCGGCGAACTCCAGGGCTTTGCCCACAGCCCTGTCGAAGTCGAGCATCTCGGTCACCAGGTAGGGCGTATGGTTGCCATGGCCGGCCCAGTCGATCTGGGATCCTTCGACCATCAGGAAGAACCCTTTCTTGTTTCGACTGAGGATCTCAAGGGCCAGTTCCGTGGCTTTGGGCAGGTAGTCGCCGCGTCCCAGGGCATAGGGCGGCAGATGGCCTTCGTCGACGAGGCCTGCCAGCTTGCGGCTGCGGTCGGCATATTGCAATGAGTCGGGAGAAGTGATCACCTGGTATCCCTTTTTCTTCAGCTCTTCCACCAGGTTACGTCCGTCGCGGCGGTGCGTGAACTCTCCCAGGCCCCCACCGATGAAGACGTCTATATCTGTTTTCAGATAGTCGGCAGCAATCTCCTGATACATGCCGCGGCTTTTCTGGTGGGCGATGAAGCTGGCCGGCGTGGCATGGGCCACCTTGCAGGTGACCACCATGCCGGTGGCAAGACCGTGTTCTTCGGCATGCTCGAGGATGGTCTTCACCGGCTTCAGGCCGGCATCCATGCCGATCACACCGTTTTTCGTCTTGTGCCCCGTGGCCAGGGCCGTGCCTCCTGCAGCCGAGTCGGTGATCAGGTCGTCCGAGGAGAAAGTCTTCGAGAAACCGTTCACCGGACAGTTGTCGAGGTAGAGATGTCCTTTGTTGGCCACCAGACCGGCATATACATGGCTCACTCCCATGCCGTCACCAATGAGCAGGATCACGTTGCGCACCTTCGTATGGTCGCAGGGATCCGGGGAGACGATCAGGGGGACATCATAAAAACGTTTGTTGTGATAGACCAGCGTATCTTCGTAATGCGTGGTGTCGGTGGGATAGTTCCATTTCTTCTGCGACCATGCAGGAAGAAGCAGCAGCAGCGAAAGGAGAAGGATGAGCGTTCTTTTCATATCCGTAAAGCGTTGAATCGTTAATAATATTAAGAGGTCTTAGCGTTAGGAAATATCAGGCAGCAAAATTAAAAGATATTTCCGGTGCGACAAGTTTCGGACGGAAGAATGCGACAATCTGGCAGGAGAATACAGAGGTACGGTTTTTGACCTGCCGGGGAGTGTAGGGTATTTTTGCTACTTTTGGGCAGGAATATTCCGGTAAAAAACAATAAATAAAATCAATAAATTTTAAATTATGGTAGAACTGATCATCAAGAACATCAACGAAGTAGAAAAGGAGTTCCATAAAGAACTGGAAGAGCTGTGTCATGAAAAAAGCGGATTTTTCAAAGAGCTCTTCAAGAAATATGACAAGGAGATGACGCTGGAGGTGATCTTTGATCACTCGTCGGCCGTATACAAGGTCTCCGCCTCCCTCAACCTGAAGAGCAAAAAAGTGTTGGTAGTGGAAGAAAGCAAAGATGTTATTAAGGCCGCCACCGCCGTGTTCAACGCCCTCAAAAAAGCGGTCAAACGGCAGTATGAGCTGGAGCGGAAAGACTACGAGTACAAGCGGAAGAACAGAAAATGACCGCACACGATCTTCACAAGCCCCTGCCGGGGCTTTTTTTTTATCATAAAATCTGATTACCTTTCGGTAAACAAATCCCTTATGAAGAACAGCACCCGTTATCTGATCATTGCTCTGGTGACGTTCCTGACCGGTTATCTCTTTCTGCGGCTGGCTTATTACGACACCGGCGGGATGCCCTTCGTGCAGGAGATCATCCTGATCGTACTGGGCACAATCGTCACGATGGCCATCACGGCCGCCTTGCTGAACAAACAGAGCGAGGTGGAACTGGAGAAAGAGCAACGGGTAAAGATCTTCGACATGAAATCCGATCTCTATCTTAACCTGATCAATTTTATTGAAAAGATCATCCTGAAGAGGGAGATCGGGCCTGACGACCTGGTATCGCTGGAGTTCCTCACCCACAAGATCTCTATCATCGCCAGCAAGGATGTACTCTACGAATACTCGAAGTTTCTCGATATTGTAAAGAAGGTGTCTCGCGAATCGGAGATCACGCCGATCGAGTCCGACGAGTTGTCGCTGAGCCTGGCACGGCTGTGCAGCAAGATCCGCTATGACCTGATCACCGGCGAGGAAGAAGCCAGACAGGCAGTGGAAGATCTTATTGAAGACAATATAGAAAAGTTTGAGGCTTAATATTGATTGACGAACCACGAACAAAAAACATATCATGACTAGCAGATTTTTCCGTTTTTGGGAGATGGCAACCATCTTCCTGATGGCTGCAGCAGTACAGCCCGTTTTTTCCGGCAGCCGGGGCAATACGTTCAGCATGGAGCAGGTGCTCTCTTTTCCTTTCCCCACCGATGTGGCCGTAGCGGCGCATGCGCCGCGGGCGGTATGGAGCATTAACCTCAACGGTGTACGCAACCTGTATGTGGCGGAGGCACCTGATTTTGTTCCCCGCCAGCTCACCCACTATCCTGACGATGACGGTCAGGAGTTCAGCGGGGTACAGCTCTCTGCCGACGGGCAGTGGGTGGTATATGTCCGGGGGGGTGAGCCGGGAGGCAACTGGGACGAGGAGCTGCCGGTCAACCCGCGTCATCTGCCGGAGGCGCCGGCGGTACAGATATGGAGCATCCCTTTTGCTGGCGGGGAGCCGGTATTGCTGGGCGAAGGTTTCTCGCCGGCAGTATCTCCGCGCAGCGACAGCGTGGTTTTCCTCCGCGACGGTCAGCTGTGGGGGGTGGCCATCGACGGCAGCACGCCGGCACGGCAGCTCTTCACGGCCAGAGGTCACAACGACTCGCCCCGCTGGAGTCCCGACGGCACACGCCTGGCCTTCCGCTCCGTACGGGACGATCATGCTTTCATCGGCATCTTCTCCGGTGGTGACAAGCCCATCGTCTGGCTGGACCCCGGTTTTTATTACGACCTGACGCCCCGCTGGAGTCCCGACGGCACACATGTGGCCTTCGTACGTATCGACGGCGAGGGCGGCGACCCCGTCTCCATTCTGGAGCCGCCCCCCACGCCCTGGAAGATCGTCACTGCCGACGCTGCTACCGGCCGGGGGCAGGTGGTCTGGTCGTCGCCCCTCACCCCCGAGGGCTCCTACCCCACCACCCACGGACGCACCAACCTGCACTGGGCCGCAGGACGCATCGTCTTCCTCTCCTACCATGACGGCTGGCCCCACCTCTACTCTATCCCCGGGAACGGAGGAGCAGCCCTGCTGCTCACGCCGGGCAACTTCATGGCCGAATATATCTCGATGAGCAGCGACGG
>CAZYQV010000102.1:0-4709 GCA_964649775.1 uncultured Rikenellaceae bacterium | reverse complement strand
GGGGGAATGCCGACACAACAGACATCATACAGGAGCAGATCGACGCCATCAACCGGCAGACCGGTGAGCTGAACCGCGAGATTATTGACAAACACCCCGGCACTTTCCTGGCCCATCTGGTGGCGGCGATGACTCCCCCTGACGTGCCCGACCTACAGGTGGCCGACGACGTCCCCAACCGCGACTCCCTGTTGTGGGTGATGAGGTACGGTTATCTGCGGGATCATTATTTCGACGGTGTCGACTTCACCGATGAGCGCTTGTTGCGGTCGCCTGTGCTGTACAACCGCCTGAACCAGTACTTCAACCGCATCCTTATCCAGAAGCCCGACTCGCTCATCCCCCAGGTAGACAGGATCATCGCGCGCGCTGCAGGCAACGACAAGGTGTACCAGTATGTTGTCATCTTCCTGCTCAACAACTACCAGCAGGCCACTATCATGGGGCTCGACGAGGTGTATGTCCACCTGGCCGAGAAGTACTATCTCGCCGGCAAAACCCCCTGGGCCGACTCCACCCTGCTGGTGAAACTGCGGGAAAGGGTGGATCATCTCAAACCCAACCTCATCGGCCACAAAGCCCACGACCTGAAGATGGAGACCCTCGACGGCCAGTGGGTCGATCTCTATGAGATAGACAAGCCCTGGGTGATCCTCGTGTTCTGGGATCCCGGCTGCGGACACTGCAAGAAAGCCATCCCCAGGCTGCACGACCTGTATGAACAATACAGGGACAAGGGGCTCGAGGTAATGACCATCTATATCTATGACAACAAAGAGGCGTGGAAAAAATACCTCGAAGAGAACGACTACCTCGACTGGATCAATGCGTGGGATCCTTATCAGATCACCCGTTTCCGTTTCTATTATGACGTCTACAGTACGCCCATCATCTATGTCCTCGACAAAGACAAGAAGATCATTGCCAAGCGCATCGATATCGATGTCCTGAAGAAATTCCTCAAAAACATGATCGGCGAATGATGACCGGCCTGACTGTCTTTGCTAAAAAATGTCACCGCTCAACGGTTGTCAGATTCGGTAATTTTGAATACCTTACGCTGAATTCTAAACGGTGATCCATGGACATCCTGACAATGACCTTTTCCCGGAAGATGAACAGGTCCTCGTTTTTCTTTTTTCTCCTGCTCATCACCATCTTCTCCCCTCTCCGTGGTCAGGAGACCACGCCTCCCGACACCTCTGCAAAGGAAAAAGAACAGCTGATCCCGGCCACCCGTTTTGCCGCGGAACTGCCTGCGGCGGTCTCGCAGTTAAACAGCATACAGAAGAATGTCATCACTCCGCAGCAGATCGCTTCCCTGAAAGACGACCTGGACTCTCTTTTCCTCAGGATGGACAGCACCGGCAGGCAGCTGGCACTGCGCGACACCGGTCAGCTGGAACAAAAAGAGCTGGAGAACGTCATCTACCTGTGGCAGCAGGAGAAAGAGAAACTCACGCGGTGGCAGGAAAGGATAGAGAACAACCTGGATGATCTGCAGAAGAAAAAAGTTGCGACAGACCGGATCGTGAAGTTATGGACCAGGAGTCTGGCTGCCAACGGCAAGGAGATCAACAAGGACAACAGAAAAATATTGCAGGATTTTATCAGCAGAACCCGCCATTTCAGTGACACGCTCAACCTGAAGAGCCATGATCTCATGAAGATGTTGCAGGCGATCTCCAACCGGCAGATCCTGATCAACAACAAGCTCTCCTCCCTGCAGGCCGATCTGGAAAAAAAGGAGAAGATGCTGCTCAGCAACAAAGGCCCCTCCTTCTTCCGTGTGCTGCGGGGAGAGGCGCCGGGGTACGTCTTTCTCGGTGATGTCCGGAAAAACCTGGCAGGCAACCTGCCGCCGCTGAAGAACTACCTTACCAACAACCGCTTCAAGCTGCTCTGGATATTCCTGATCTTCCTTTTCCTTTTTATCTCCCTGATCTATCTCAACAGGAACAAGGAAAATGAGATCACCCTGGACAAGGAAAACGCCTATCTCAGCAAAGCCATGATCCTGGTCTCCCGTCCTTTGTGGACCTCTCTCTTCCTGTCCCTCCTTTCGGCACGTTTCATACTCACCTCGGCGCCGCACGATCTTTACATCATTCTCTACACGCTCACCCTGATCCCCCTGTTCCTGCTGATCCCGGCCATGCTGGACAAGAAGAACAGGTATTATTTCTATATGGTAGGCTTCATTTTCCTGTTCGACAACCTCTCCGAGCTTTTCTTCTACGGTTATCTCATCAACAACCTGGTGCTGATCATCCTCTCCCTCCTCCTCATCGCCACGCTGGTGAAGCACAGCAGGGAGTCGATGTCGTTGATGATCTTCCCGGGAAAGTTCTTCAACAGCATGATCACTACGTTCAACTACGTGACGATCCTCCTTCTCTCGGCCTCCATCATCTCCACCTTCTTCGGGTATTATTTCTTCCAGGAGTTCCTCGTGACGGCTTATATATGGATCTATTTTGCCATTTACCTGTACAATACGGCCAACATCACCGTTGCGGGCCTGTTCGAGTTTCTTTTGTATGGCAAATGGACCGAACGCTATAAGTCGATCAGCAGGTACCGCGCCTTCCTGGTGCACAAGATCATTCTCCTCCTCAACGTAGTCACTTTCCTTCTGTGGCTTTATACCATTGTGGCGTTGTTCGGTTTCCGCGAGGAGGCAGCCGCGGCGATCGTGGCCGTATGGGAGTTCGGGTTCAAGGCAGGTACGCTCGACATCACCATCGGGAACATCACCCTCTTCATCTTCTCCATCTGGCTCTCCATCCAGATCGCCCGCATAGTGCAGACGATGCTGGAGGAAGACATCCTGGACAAGATGGACCTGGAGCGGGGAGTGCCTCAGTCGATCTCCATCCTCGTGAAGTACGTCCTGGTGATCATCGGCTTCTTCGTCGCCGCCGGCGCCGCCGGCATGCAGCTGGACAACCTGGCCTTTATCTTCGGTGCGCTGGGGGTAGGCATCGGCTTCGGCCTTCAGGACATCATCAACAACTTCATCTCAGGGCTGATCCTCCTCTTCGAGCGCCCTATCCACATAGGTGACAACATCAGCGTAGGCGAGCTGGAGGGAGTGGTCCGGCAGATAGGCATCCGTTCCAGCATCATCCAGAGCTACGACCGCTCGGAGGTGGTGGTGCCCAACAGCAAGCTGATCTCCAACGAGGTAATCAACTGGACCCTATCCAACCAGATGCGCAGGCTCGAGATACAGATAGGGGTCGCCTACGGCACCGACATGGATAAGGCGATGAAGATCCTGGAAGAGTGCGCCAGGGATCACAAGGAGGTGCTCGACAACCCGCCTCCCTACGTATGGTTCAAAGAGTTCGGCGACTCCTCCATCGAGTTCCGTCTCCTCTTCTTCTATCCCCGTTTCGACGGAGGACAGACGGTACGCAGTGAGGTAGCCACGACCATCGTCAGGGCGTTCAGCAAGAACGGCATCACCATACCTTTCCCGCAGGTGGATGTACATATACGGGAAGCCATGAAGAAGCTTGATGGCCGGAGCACGAAGAAAGAATGAACCAGAAGGAAAAAATTCATCCTTCATCGTTCATCAATCATCCTTCTTCTCCCCTTCCAGGCCTTTGCGTATCACTTCCTTCAGCTCTTCCGTCTCTTCGATGCCCACCGACATGCGGATCATGCCGGCGCCGGGATACTGGTCGCCCCACACCGCCTCGATGGGCAGCAGGGTGGTCTCTGTATTTCCCAGGGTGGGCATGAGGGTGATCTCCTCCGCCACGCTGCGGATAAAACGGTCCCTGTTGCTTCTTTTTTCCTCGTCGTCCTCTCCGGCCATGTCGAAAGTGACCATCCCGCCGTAACCCCTGCCGCCGAAGAGGCGCAGTGCCTCGGCATGGGTAGGATGTTCTTCCAGTCCGGGGAAGTACACCTTTTCCACGGAGGGGTGCTGTGCGAGCAGGCGGGCCACCTGCATGGCATTGTGACAGTGACGCTCCATGCGCAGGGAGAAGGTGAGCATCTGGTCGCCCAGGCGCGCCGCCTCGTCGGGGGGCAGCAGATGACCCGTCAGTTTGCGGTAGACATTCACCTCACCGGCCAGGGCAGGATCATGGCCGCAGACCACCCCGGCCAGCATGTTGCCGTGACCAGACAGGTACTTGGTGGCACTGTGCACCACCAGGTCGGCGCCGTCGTCGAGAGGCTTCCACAGGTAAGGCGTGGCGAAAGTGTTGTCGATAATCACGGCGGCACCGGCCTCTTTGGCCATGCGGATCACTTGCTGTCCGTCGGCCACCGTCAGCATGGGGTTGGAGACCGCCTCGAAGTACAGGAGAGCAGGATGCAGCTCCTGCAGCATGCGCTGCAACACCTCCAGATCATAATGGTCCCTGGCACCGGAAAACCTGTGGACAGTGATGCCGCGGCGACGTACCAGCACCTCATCGATGAAAGTGTTGGTGCCGCCGTAGATCTCGCTGAAGAAGAGCCAGGGACGCCCACTGCCGGCCTCCTGAAAGACCGACAGAGCCGTGTCGATGGCCGCCATCCCCGACTGAGTGAGGAAAGCCCACGCTGCCCCTTCCAGCGCCGCCAGACGCTCCTCGACAGCCATCACCGTAGGGTTGCGGTAACGTGAATAGATAAAATCCTTTATCTCCAGGGGGTTCTCACTGTCGGCATCGAAAGCGGCTACCGTGGTGTCCGCGTCGCGCAGG
>CAZYQV010000101.1:0-2605 GCA_964649775.1 uncultured Rikenellaceae bacterium | reverse complement strand
TTCGTTTGTAATATGGGTTGAACGGAAGAAATGATGGCACCAGGACAAAACATACAAAAGGAGACCCGGCAGGAAGATAGCTTTCGCACCCTGCTCGCCGGCCGTGAGGTGGCTTTCCGCCTGGAGGTGCCTGCCCGCCGTACACGCGGGGAGGCCTGGCAGCAGCTCCACACTCACCTCCGTGCCGGCAAAGTGATCCCCCTGAAGAAAAAGCATCCTCCTCTCCGTGCCATCAGGAGAACCATGCCGGCAGCTGCCACCCTCGCTCTTCTGATCGCCCTCGCTTTCTCCCTGCTCCGTTTCGGCCGGCAGACCTGTACGGCCGTGGCAGGGGAGACCCTCTCCCTTCTCCTCCCCGACAGCTCGGAGGTGATCCTCAACGGCGGCTCATCGCTGCATTTTAACAAACTCACATGGCATCTGCACAGGAAGGTATCCCTCGGGGGAGAAGCTTTCTTCAGGGTCACCAAAGGAAGACGGTTTTCCGTCGTCGCCGGCGGCCGCGAGGTGACCGTCCTGGGGACACGGTTCACGGTACTGTCACGCGACAACCGTTTCGGCGTATGGTGTTATTCGGGAAAAGTAAAGGTATCCTCCCGGCACCAAAAAGAGGGATCCGTCATCCTGACCAGAGGCAAATATGTCGAAATGAACGGGAAGAGCTCCTTGCAGCCCCGTCTTTTCAACCCGGATGAACACCCCTCCTGGCAGAAACAGGATCACTACTTCAGCAACACGCCCCTGGCAAAGGTGCTGGAGGTCTTCGCACGTCATTATCATGTCACCCTCGACTACGACACGGCAGTCATAAACAACCGGTATTATACAGGCTTCTTCCCGGAAAATGAGATGCAGGAGGCACTGGAGATGATCTGCCTGTCCATGGGCCTGGATTATTCGACCAACGGAAAAAACATTAAGATCACTAATAAAAATTAAGTACATCAAACCCTAAATTTTATTTATTATGAAAACAAAATCATTAAGTATTGTTCTTTTGCTCTTCCTCATGCTGGGAGCATGTCAGAAAGAACAGGTTTCGAACAGCAGAGGAGATCTTCCCGACAAGATCAAGAAGCTTACCGAGCTGAACCAAAGGATCTTCAGCATGCGCAGCCAGGGCCTCGGGCTGATCTACCGCTCTTCTGCAAAGAAAAAAGGAAAAAGTACAGCTAAAAGTGCCTTTCTCTCAGACGGTGATTCTACAGTGACCGACTCCTCATGGGTTTACACCGACTCTACATGGGTGGATTCCTCGTGGGTCTATACCGACTCCACCTGGGTAGACTCCTCGGACGTATGGGTTGATTCCTCGGATGTGTGGGTCGACTCTTCGGATGTGTGGGTCGACTCTTCTTTCATCGAAGAGAGCTGTGCCGAGATCACCTCTTATGTGGATGATCAGGGATATATGGTTACGGTACAGGATTACGGTGAAGAAGGATGTGAAGAATGGGGCGTCCTGATCAGGGGCAAGATCACCATAAAAATAAAAGAGAAACAGGAGAACTTCGAATACATCGAGATCTATGAGAATTACAGATACGGTGACATGTCCATGGACGGTTACTGGTCGAGTCAGGCGACGGGTTCATGGCAGTGGGAAGAAGGTTCCGACTCCGTTTCCGGGCACTTCGGGATGACTTACACCACGGAAGAGGAGATGACCATCGTCTTTGACGACGGCGAGACCGTCACCACCCGCGGCACCTTCACCGAAGAATTCAACGGAGATCAGTACATCATCACCGAAGCCGATTTCTCCTATGAGAGTTCGACAGACGGCACCTTCACGTACAAAGTGCTCACCCCCGTCGTGACCGACCTGAAATGTCAGGAGAGCATCATCCCTGTCAGCGGTGTGGAAGAATGGACCGACAAGGAAGGTACCTACCTGATCGACTACGGTGACGGCACCTGCGACAACCTGGCCACCGTCACTGAAAACGGAGAGACTTACACAGTTGACTTTGAGAAGCTGTGGGAAGAAGACGGAGAGCCTGTCGACAGCTCTCTGGTGAATCCATAACCCAACCCAAAAGCTGTGCTTCCCTGCCCTTTATCCGGAGACAAAGTGCAATGTCAGGTACGTAACATGTTCTGAGGGGGAGGCACAGCTTTTTTATTATTAACTTTACTTCTGATGAAAAGATCAATCATTTTTCTGACTATTGTCCTTTCTGTCTCACTCTTGCCGTCTGTGACCGCCCAGGAAGGAAAAGACCTGACCGGTATGATCACCCGTAAGAACGGGCTTCGCATCACCGTGGGAGGCAACGGTATCCTCTTCTCCGGTGAGTACAGCCGGGTCTTGTCGGTGAGGGCCTCCTTTTTCACTGAGGCCTCGCTGGGTTTAGGGACAGTACCGTTTTCGGGAGGGATCGTCGTCCCCCACCAGTTCACCTGGAACATAGGCCGTCATACCAACTTCTTCGAGGCAGGCCTCGGCGGCACCTTCTGGACGGGCAAGACAGACGACTCAGCTTATGAGGAACGGGATTACTCCTATAGCCTCTCGCCCGTGATCGGTTACCGGAAGCTCTTCGGCAGGCAACGATGGACCTTCCGGATCTTCGCCACCCCTCTGATACGGATCGCCGGGCCT
>CAZYQV010000100.1:0-6111 GCA_964649775.1 uncultured Rikenellaceae bacterium | reverse complement strand
GCCTGTGATGAATTTTGTGCTGTCCTGGGCATGTAACAGGATGGAGGAGGCAAACAATAACGAAAAAAGATTCAGCTTTTTCATAATGGTCAGATCTTGGTGTGACAGACATCCTAAAGTAATAAAAGTTACCGTTTTATGATCCCCGTCCTGTTTCCGGAGTGCCGGAAGATCCGGCAGATCTTACAGGGCTGTAATGCACAGTGATACAAACGGTTATATGATATCGTGTAAAAAGTTTTGAAAAAACTATAAAAAAATTTAGTATAGTAAGATGTTTTAATTGGCAGTAATACAGTTGTTTGTGTTTTTTTAGCTACGTAGTGAACTACGTAGTTTCCTACGTAGATGCTGTGTAATGATCAGGGTGTTAGTGTGTTATGTGTGCGTGTGTTGGACGGGGTGCTTGCGGGGGGGCGTGAGAGGGGTATTCCCGGACGAAAAAAAATCCCCGGATCCGGGGATTTTAAGGTTGGGTTGCTGTTATTAATGTTCCGCGTCTTTCCATTCCAGTTGCTGCCGTATCACGTTCCAAGTGATCTTACTGCCCGCATAGGAGGTGAAACAGGTGATCACGGCGCTGTAGTCAGCTACTCCGTCATTCAGGGCATATTCGTGCAGTCCGTCATTGTCTTTGTATTGCAGGATAAAACCTTCGCCGGATTTCATGGCCTGCAGAAAGTCGTCATCGCCTCTGGAGAGGATGATAACGTCATCGTCATTTTTCATGTCGTTGACGGCTGCAGAGACGGCCTCCGGCTCGGGGTTGTTGACTTTTGTCCCGTCCACTTTTTCCAGTACGACTACGATGGTACCGTTTTCCTTATCCTCGGCATCTTTCATTGCCTCCCGCACTGCTTTGGCGGCCTCATCGCCGCCGGCCTCGCGGGCGATCTCCTCGGCAGCTTTGGTATATTGTTCGATGATCTTGTCAGAATTGCGGGTGAGGTGTCTTACAGCACGGTGTGTGGCAAAACCGATCAGTGAGAAAAGCACCAGGATCCCTGCCAGCACCAGGGTGATGATCTTGGAGGTTTCCTGTTTGCCTTTCAGGGCTCCTTTCAGCGCATGGTAGAGCATCCACAGTCCGTACAGGTTGATAGCCAGACTTACCACGGTACTCAGGAAGGGTACAAAGATCAGGAAGCCGAAAAGAGCGCTGACAGGCATCAGCACCATCATGTCGGCGCTCACGCGCGTGTTGGCCTCGAAGTCGGTCGAGCCGCCGGCGATGGAGGAGATCACCAGGATGATCACCGCTCCGATAAAGAGGCCGATGATCGCGCCGATAATACTGCCCACGAGGGCCATGATGCCGATGGCGTTGCCCGTGAGAAAACCGAGTCCTCCTCCTACTGCCGACAGACCGGCAATGCTCCAGATGAGACGCAGCACACCGGCGATGGTCCCGTAGATCACGGCCTTGATAATCGGTTCACTAAAACCACCTGTGACGGTCATGCCACTGAAATAGCCTTTGGGATCCAGTAAGGCCGATTTTGCGTCGTTCATCATCTTCGCGAACGAGAATGATGACTGTTCCTGAGGTTGTTCATTTTGTTCTGTTTGTTCTGTCATGGTAGTGAATTTTTTAGGTTATGGTTTTTGGTTCTGTAAATATCCGAAAAAAATAGGGAAATAAGGAATATGTTTTTGAACATCTTCCAGAGAGGGGCTCCGGGAGAGGCCAAAGTGCCGTCTTATCAAACCTGTCCAATGATCGCCGGGAGGATCAGTCGGTGTTGCCGGCGTGGTGGATCCGGAAGGTGCGGAACCCGAAGAGGGCGATGACCACAAAGCTGATGAAGGGCAGGATAAAGGAGGCGTTGACGGCCGGCAGGGGCCCTACGCTGCCCAGGTCGATGATCTTGCCCTGCAGCGGCGGCATGAGGGCGCCGCCAACGATGGCCATCACCAGGCCGGCGGCACCCAGCTTGGCGTCGTCGTTGTTCATGCCTTTCAGCGAGATGCCGTAGATGGTGGGGAACATGATCGACATGAAGAGGGAGGTGGCCATCAGCGAGTAGAGGCCTGTCATGCCCTGTATGAGGATGGCTCCCGTGGTGGTGATCATGCCGCCCACGGCGAAGAGGAAGAGCAGCCTGCCCGGCTCGATGTATTTCATCAGCCAGGTGCCTATGAAACGGCCGCTGACGAAGACGATCATGGCGATGATATTGAACTCCTCACCCTGTGCCTTGGTGAAGCCCAGGTGCTCGGCGTACTGGATGATGAAGGTCCAGCACATGATCTGGGCACCCACGTAGAAGACCTGGGCGATGACGCCCTCGCGGTATTTCCGGTATTCGGGGAGAGTGAAGAGGCGGCGGAAGATCTCACGGTTGGAGGCATGTACCTGGCTCCTGTTTTTCGGCATGTTGTAGACGGCGATCAGCACGAAGACGATCATCACCACGATGCCCAGGATGACGTACGGGTCGCGGATGATCACCAGGTCGTGCGCGCGGATGACCGCTTTCTGGGCGGCGTCGAGGGTGGGGTAGATGAGGTTGCCGGCGGCATCGCGTTCGTCGGAATGGAGCAGGGCCAGAATAAAATGGGTGGCGACGATCATCCCCAGCAACGACCCCAGCGGGTTGAAGGCCTGGGCGAAGTTGAGGCGCCGCGTGGCCGTCCTCTCACTGCCCATGGAGAGGATGTACGGGTTGGCCGTGGTCTCCAGGAAAGCCAGTCCGAAAGTGAGGATATAGTAGGCTACCAGGAAAAAGCCGAACATCTCGAAACGGGCGGCGGGCCAGAAGAGGAAAGCCCCCGTGGCATACAGCCCCAGGCCGATGAGGATTCCCGTTTTGTACGAATACCGTTTCACCACCAGGGCGGCGGGGATGGCCATGGTGGCATAGCCGCCGTAGAAGGCGAACTGCACCAGGGCAGCCTTCGCATTGGGTATCTCCATGACCGTCTTGAAAGCGGCTACCAGCGGGTTGGTGATATCGTTGGCAAAGCCCCACAGCGGAAAGAGGATGGTGATCAGGATGAAAGGAACAAGGTATTCTCTCGGGACGACATGGTCGTCAGAGCCGGTGTAAACGGTAGGATCCTTGGCCATAGGTGCTGTTTTTTGTTAGAGTCCCAAAAATAAAATATTTCTCCTTTCAAAAGGCACGGGAGGGAATTTTCTTGTCCATCCGCAGAAATAATATGAAAAGAGATCAATTCTTTGTTCCCGGGTGTCCACAAAAAATATGGAGGTATTATTGTTGACGCGACCCTGTCGCCGGAGATAAAGGGTATTGTGGGGCCATACACAGGGAAAACCAGGGAGAGTAGTTTGTTTTCTTCGTCTGCCGGAAGGGGAAGAGTGAAGGCAAGTGGAAAGATGAACCATATTACGGCATGGCCAAAGAGGGACATATCGGTTTGCAGGACCATGGTGGGCTGACCCGATTCCGGAATATTAAGATAAAAGAACTCTGATACCGGATGTTCCATTTTGTCGAATAGCCCGCGAATATGAAAGAAAGTTTTTACCGAAAAACTACTTACTCAGGGATAGATCATAAATGTTTTGGTAATTAGACTTTTAAGCATGTGAAAAAATAATTTTCAAGTTTGACAAATATCTACTTTAACATTATTTCATTGTGGAGGGATTGTTGGTCATAATATTTAGTGTTGCTATAGGGAATAGCATCGAGATACAAATAGTTTAAAAGGAAGTATCGTTTAGTGTATATTGCAAGAATTTGTATCTTACACTGTGCATATTAATTTTATTGAATGATAAAACCGACAAAAACTAGTCTGCTTTTTTTTATTTTGTTCCTGTGGCTGATAATGTTGTTGGAAAGTATGGGTATATTTGGCCAGGTGCCGGATCATCCTTTCCCGGCCCATACACGGTATGCCCCGCATATCAAACCCTCCGGCTATGACCAGGAGGCGCTCGACTCTCTTGCGGCCGCTTTTTATGACAGATGGAAATCGGTGTATCTGCGCAATGACTGCAGCGATACCGCTCAATATTATGTTTATTTCGGTGAGGATGCCATCAATGTCTCGGAGGGACAGGGTTACGGCATGATGATCACGGCTTTCTTTGCCGGTCATGACCCGCGGGCGAAAGACTTTTTTGACGGACTGTACCGTTTTTACAGGACGCATCCGAGCAGCATCAATGCCCGTCTCATGGACTGGCAGCAGGTGACCTGTGACGATCCGCCCGGCGAGGGTGACGATGCGGCCACCGACGGGGATGTGGATATCGCTTTTGCCCTGCTGCTGGCCCATGCGCAGTGGGGCAGCGACGAAGAGATCGATTATCTCTCCGCGGCGAAGGCGATTATCCGCGCCATCATGCAGGATGAGGTCAACCCGCTGACCTGCACCGTCAAGCTGGGCGATTGGAGCACGGAAGACAACACCAGTTATTACTATGCCAGCCGTACCTCTGATTTTATCCTGGACCATTTCCGTACCTTTGCCTGTTATACCGGTGACAGCCGCTGGCAGCGCGTTACCGACACCTGTCTGGCACTCACTGAGCGGATGCAGCGGAAGTATGCTCCCGTGACAGGCCTCCTCCCTGACTTTATCGTGGATTTCCGGACGGATCCGCGGCCCGCGCCGCCCCAGTTCCTTGAGGGCGACCATGACGGCGACTACTATTACAATGCCTGCCGTGTGCCGTGGCGTCTGTGCACCGATTATCTGATCTCCGGCGACCGCCGTTCCCGCGATGCCGTGCTGCGCATCCTGCGCTGGCTGCGGCAGCATACCGGAGGGGATGTGGACCGTATCTCCAGCGGATACCGTCTCGACGGGCAGGCACTTCACGACTGGCACGATGGCTCTTTCATCGCTCCTTTTGCTGTGGGCGCTATGGCTGATACCGCCGCTCAGCCCTGGATGGATGCCCTCTTCGCTGAACTGCTCTGGGAAAAGGAAGATCCATACGGGGATTATTATTCCAATACCCTGATCCTTCTCTCTCTCCTGGTCATCTCGGGAAACTACTGGATCCCGGCCTGCAGCCCCTCAGCCCTCCGGCCGCCGGCCGCCCCTCCTCTGTTTTCGGTATATCCAACCTGTACCACAGGCCCTGTGAGGATCACCGTGGTCGAAAACGATCCGGGCCATGTTCTGGAATGCCGTATCGTGGATATGTCCGGGAAGATAATGAGGCAGTACCGCATCGGAGGGAAGGTTCGTTCCCTTGATCTCTCCGGGCTCCCCGGCGGCACCTATCTGATCACGCTGGCAGATGGAGCCCGTACCGACACCCGGCGCATCGTGAAACGATAAAAGGCGTTTGATCCGCTCTTTTCAGATCATCCTTGCTATTTCGAATATCCCGTCTTCTTACCGGAACACCACCTTCGTGGAGAAGATATTTTGTTCTTCCTTTTTCAGGATGAACAGGTAGGTGCCCGGCCTGCGGGCTGTGGGGCCGGCCGCGATCACCTGCTGGCCGCTGCGCCCTCTGATGGTGCCTGCGGCTACGAGAGCCCCGGTGGTATTGTAAAGTTCATACAGATATTCTTCGCCGGGAAGCAGGGGGCCGGTGGAGATGTGCAGGAACCTCCCCGCCGGCAGAGGGTTGGGGAAGATACTTATTTTCGTGTCTCCGGCAGAGGATATGCCGGTGGCTCCGTAGTAGATGCGGTATGGGGGTGACCAGGCCGGGGTGCTGTCCTGCGTCAGGGCTTTCAGCCGGTAATAATAGACGCCGGCTACGGAGGGGGTGTCGGTCCAGACGGACGTGTCGGGAGGCAGCCCGGCAACCGTATCCATCTCCTGGAGGGACAAACCCCGTTCGAGCACCAGCTGGCGGTATGTGCCGTGGTTTGCCCACTGCAGACGGATCCCTTCCTCACTGTCGAGGCCCCGCAGATCATCAGGGCTGGCCGGCGTGGTATAGATGACGACATCCTTGGGCGGATACCACAGATGGTCCCTCCGGGCATAGACTGCAAACTGGCCCCCGTCGTCCCACACCATGAAAGGGATGCCGTTGAGCAAAGCATTGCGCACATAACAACCGTAGAACCTCATCCGTGAATTGAAATCACAGCTGTTCACCGCCCCGAACTCGCTGATCATGATGGCCAGATTGTGATCCTGCGCCCACCCGGCAACGGTGCTGAACCG
>CAZYQV010000099.1:0-3145 GCA_964649775.1 uncultured Rikenellaceae bacterium | reverse complement strand
CCTCAACGAGCCGGATCCCCGCGCCCGTGACCTGCGGCTGGTGCTGGCACAGAAGACAGGAGAGGTGCTCCACACCGCCATGGGCCTGCTGGGGATAGAGATGCCGGAGAGGATGTGAGAAGGGGCGATAATGCGATAATGCGATACCTGCCTGCCGGCAGGCAGGATGCGATAATGCGATGAGGCGATGAAGCCCCGCCTTCGCACAAGGCTACGGCGGGTAAAAGATAATGCGATAAAGTGATGATGCGAATTTAACTCTCAACTTGAAACTCGCAACTCGCAACTCGCAACTCGATACTCAAAACCACGAACTACGAACTACGAACTACGAACTACGAACCACGAACTTTCTTATCTTTGCGAAAAAATTTAGAGAACCATGTTTGAGAACCTGACGGACAAACTGGAGCGGTCGTTCAAGCTCCTCAAGGGGCAGGGTCGGATCACCGAGATCAACATCGCCGAGACGCTGAAGGATGTGCGGCGTGCCCTGCTGGATGCCGACGTGCACTACAAGATCGCCAAGAACTTTACCGACACGGTGAAGCAGAAAGCGTTGGGGCAGGATGTGCTGACGGCTGTGCAGCCGGGGCAGATGATGGTGAAGATCGTCCACGACGAGCTGATGGAGCTGATGGGCGGCGAGGCTGTCGACATCGACATCAAGGCCAACCCGGCGATCATCCTCATCGCCGGCCTGCAGGGATCCGGTAAGACCACCTTCTCCGGCAAGCTGGCCAGGCTGCTTAAGGAGAAGCGCGGCAAGCGGCCTCTGCTGGTGGCCGGCGACGTATACCGTCCTGCCGCCATCGAGCAGCTGAAGACGCTCGGCGAACAGGTGGAGGTGCCCGTATATACCGAGGAGGGGAGCAAAGACCCGGTGAAGATCGCGAAGAACGCCGTCAAGCATGCGAAAAAAGAGGGGTATACGGCCGTCATCATCGACACCGCCGGGCGGCTGGCCGTCGACGAGGAGATGATGAAGGAGATCACCGCCATCCGCGATGCCGTCAGCCCCCACGAGATCCTCTTCGTCGTGGATGCCATGACGGGGCAGGATGCCGTCAACACGGCCAAGACCTTCAACGACCGGCTCGACTTCGACGGTGTGGTGCTCACCAAGCTCGACGGCGACGCCCGCGGCGGGGCGGCCCTCACCATCCGCTCGGTGGTCGACAAGCCCATCAAGTTCGTCAGCACCGGCGAGAAACTGGATGCCCTCGACGTCTTCCACCCCGACCGTATGGCCGACCGTATCCTGGGCATGGGCGACATCGTCACCCTGGTGGAAAAAGCACAGGAGCAGTTCGACGAGGAGGAGGCCCGCAAGCTGCAGCGCAAGATCGCCAAGGACCAGTTCAACTTCGACGACTTCCTCAGTCAGATACAGCAGATCAAGAAGATGGGCAACATCAAGGACCTGGCGGCCATGATCCCCGGCATGGGCAAGGCGGTCAGGAACATGGACATCGACGATGATGCCTTCAAGGAGATAGAGGCGATCATCCGCTCGATGACACCGCAGGAGCGGCAGAACCCGGCCATCCTCAACGGCAGCCGCAAAAAACGCATCGCCCGCGGCAGCGGCACCAGCGTCACCGAGATCAACCGCCTTCTCAAACAGTTCGCCGAGACCCGCAAGATGATGAAGTCGATGAGCGGCAAGAAAGGCCTCTCACGCCTGATGAATATGCCGGGAAGATGAGGAAGCTCGAAGCTTGATGCTCGAAGCTCGAAACCATTACTTCCCTTCGTCGATCTCTTTGCCTACCACCGAGAAAATAAAGAGGATGACGGCGCCGGAGGCGAAGACCACCACCAGCGTTTCAAGGAGTTTTCTTACCACCCGTTCCATGTCGATCACATCCCATATACCCAGGATGGCGATCACCGTGAAGACGATGATCAGGAGGATCAGGAACCAGATGATGATCTGCTTGAGTACTTTGTTCATGACGAAAGATTTAAAAGGACATTCTTTTTATAAAGACGAAAGATCCCTCTTTTTGTTGCACGTCCCTGCTGCTGGATAGGATCATTGCCGTCACCCGGAGCGGGAGAGGGTGTCCGCAGCTGTTTTCAGTACAGGGGAGGCGTCCCGCCGGTGCTTTGCCCTTTTCCTCCTTTTCCTTATCTTTGGTACTGCAAAACATTTTCCGCTTATGGACGATGATCATCTGTCCCGGGAGGTGGTGATAGTGCTGAATCCCGGTTCCACATCCACCAAGACAGCGTTGTATGACCGCAGGGGGAAGGTTTGGGACAAGACCCTCCGCCATACGTCCCGGGAGCTGGAGGGGTACGATCCCGTGACGCAGCAGCTCGGTTTCCGGTACGACCTGATCCGTCCCGTTATTTTGCAGGAGATCGCTTCGCGGGGGCTCACCGTGGCCGGTGTGGTGGGGCGTGGCGGCATCGTCCGTCCCGTGGCGGGGGGCACCTACCGTGTCAGTGAGGCTTTCCTCGAGGATGCCCGCAGCTGTCGTTACGGCAACCATGCCTCCAACCTGGGCACGCTGCTGGCCGACCGTCTGCGGCGCGAGCTGGGGCTGGAGGAGTGTTATACCGTCGATCCCGTCTCGGTGGACAACATGTGGGAGAAAGCACGCCTCTCAGGCCATCCCGATATCGTGCGGGTATGCCGCGGTCATCCGCTCAACGTGCGGCGCACCGCCCGCCGCATCGCAGAAGAGCTGGGCACCACCCTGGAGCAGAGCCGCTTCGTGGTGGCTCATCTGGGAGGGGGTATCTCCATCACGGCCGTGGAGGACGGGAAGATACGCGATGTCAACGACGCCCTCCTGGGCATGGGACCTTTCTCGCCCAACAGGGCCGGCGCCCTGCCCCTGCGCGGCGTGATGAAGATGTGCTACACGAAATCCGAAAAAGAGGTGACACGCATCCTCTCGCGCGAGAGCGGCCTGCAGGCTTACCTGGGCACCGACGACCTGCGGGAGGTGCTGCGACGCATCGAGGAGGGGGAGGAGAAAACACGCCTTGTCTATGAGGCCTTCGTCTACCAGATAGCCAAAGAGATAGGAGCCTGCCATGCCGCCATGCGCTGCGACGTCGACGGCATCATCATCACCGGAGGCATCGCCCTGGCGGAGAGGTTTGTCGAAGACCTGAAAAAATATATCGG
>CAZYQV010000098.1:0-3870 GCA_964649775.1 uncultured Rikenellaceae bacterium | reverse complement strand
CCAGCCTGATGGAACAGCATCTGGAAGGGACCACGCAGTTCCCCCGTGAGCTGAGTCTCTTCCCTGCAGAAGGGAAGATCGAAAACGCTGAGCGTTTCATTGCCCGCGATTTTCTGGGACATGCTTTCTTCGACAGTGTCTTTACGGCTGACTACCGGGTCGGTGAGAAAGAGTTCAGGATGTTTGTCTCGGAGAGAGCCGATAAAGCTTCGGCAGAAAACCTGCTTAGAGAAATGCTTCGGGACAAAGGAAAAGAAAACAAGGTGCTGAAAGAGGGGGATTATAAGATCCACGACGGATACAACGGGGATATCTACCTGATCTGGAAAGGAAAGGTCCTGTTCGGATTCCAGAATATCGACGACCAGGCACTGATCCGGAAAATGGCTGCGGAGGTACTGGATAAACTGTGATCCCGGGTCAGCTGAAAATACATTGCTATCTCAAGATCCCGGCACCGGCCGGGATTTTTTTTCTGCAAAAATGACCGGTTTTTTTGGGGACGGATACAAACGGGGGAATGGGGCAGGGTGTCTTTGTAAGACACTGTGTGTGAGTGTGTAATGTGTCTGTCCCGGATGATCTCTATTGTTAAAATATCTTAAAATACCTGTATGATAACATTCTGGTATATAAATTGAAACAGGCGAACCGGAAGGAGGAAAACATTATGGGAAAAATTTCAAAAGAAATTTACCGGAGATGTTTTAAGACCTTTTTCACGGTCCTGCTCCTGATGGTGTTCCTGCCGTCGGGAGATGCCCAGTATTTCGGGCGCAACAAACCTTATTACAAGAAATTCCGGTACAAGGTATATGAGACCCCCCATTTTGATATCTACTATTATATCAAGAACGATTCTGTGCTGAACCAGATGGCGCGGATGAGCGAGGAGTGGTACAGGCGGCACTATGAGGCTTTTCAGATGAACCTGAAGGGGCACAACCCCCTTTTCCTGTACAACAACCATGCTGATTTCCAGCAGACCACCGCCATCTCGGGTGAGATAGGTGTCGGCACGGGCGGCGTGACGGAGGCGCTCAAGAACCGCATCGTCTTTCCCATAGCGCCCATCTATGCCCAGACCGACCATGTGCTGGGGCATGAGATGGTCCATGCTTTTCAGTATACTGCTATTCTTAACGGCGATTCGACGAACATGAGTTCTCTGAACAATCTTCCCCTCTGGATGGTGGAAGGAATGGCCGAATATTTTTCCATCGGAAGCAAAGATGCCAATACGGCCATGTGGATGCGGGACGCTGTGTTACACAACGATTTCCCTTCGTTCAAGGACCTGAGTACCGACCCGAAATATTTCCCGTACCGCTGGGGACAGGCTTTCTGGGCCTTTGTGGGGAAGACATGGGGCGACAATGTGATCGTGCCGTTGTTTATGCGTACGGCACAGGTGGGATATGAGCAGGCCATCAAGGATGTGCTGGGACTGGATGCCGGCACGGTGGAAGGGATGTGGAAAAGTGCTTATACCTTATATTATAAACAATTCCTCCCCGACTCTGTCGAAGAGCTGACGGGGGTGAAGGTGGCTTTTCCCGGCAATGCCGGGGATGTCAACGTCTCTCCTTCGCTGAGCCCCGACGGGAAGTACCTTGTTTTTCTCTCCGAGAAAGATGTGATCTCTTTTGATCTTTTCCTGGCCGATGTGGCCCGCAGGAAGGTGGTGAAGCGTCTCTCGGCCACCGTACAGCATCACGAGATCGACGCCATGAACAACCTGGAGTCGGCCGGCTCCTGGTCGCCCGACAGCCGTTACTTTGCTTTTACCTTCTACGACAACAGCAAGAACGCGGTGGTGATCGTGGATGTGAAGAAGAACAAGCTCTCGAAGAAGATCTTTCTCCCCGGCGTGCCGGCCTTCTATCAGCCGGCATGGTCGCCCGACGGGAAGAGCATCGTGGTGGTAGGACTGGTGGAAGGACAGCCCGATCTCTATCAGTATTTCTTCGACAGCGGCGAGGTGCGCAAGGTGACCGACGACCGTTACTCTTACCTGCAGCCCTGCTGGTCGCACGACGGCCGCTACCTGGTGGTGGCTACCGACAAAACGGTACGGCCGACGGATGAGCCGTGGCTGCATACCAACCTGGCGCTTATCGACATGCAGACGAAGAAGATCACCGTGCTGCCGGTGTTCACCGGCGCCGACAACCTGAATCCCCTTTTCTCGGTGGATGACCGTTCGGTCTTCTTCCTCTCCGACAGGGACGGTATGCGCAACCTTTACCGGTATGATCTGGAGAACGGAAAAGTGTGGCAGCTCACCGACTATGAGGTAGGCATCACCGGCATCACCAAGTACTCCCCTGCTGTGAGCATCTCGCGTCACAACAATGAGCTGGTCTATTCCTACTATTCGGACAACAAATATACCATCTACAAGGCCGCCGTGGACGACTTCCCTGCGCGGGAGGTGTCGCCCGACTCGCTCAACTTCGACGCGGCCATCCTGCCGCCGAAGAAACGTCTGGGCGCCGACATTGCCGACAAAGGACGCGATCATCGTGAGCCCCTCACGGCCGTCCGTACCGATGACTATCTGAAGAAACCCTACAAAGCACGTTTCTCCCTCGACTATATCTCCAACGTGCAGGCAGGGATCAGCACCAACAGCTTTTCCCGCGGGATGACGGGCAGTGTCTTTGCCATCTTCAGCGATATCGCGGGGATGCAGCAGCTCTTCACCACCCTGGCCCTCAACGGCGAGGTGTATGATTTCGGCGGACAAGTGACCTATGTCAACCAGAAGAACCGCCTCACATGGGGTGCTTCCGTATCCCACATCCCCTACATGAGCGGCTACTCCTATGTGAAGCCCGACACCCTGACTCTGGGAGAGATCAACTACCTGGTGGACAATCTGGTGTATGACGTCGTACGTACCTTCGAAGACAAGGTGGAGCTGTATGCCTATTATCCCATTTCCACCACCCAGCGTCTCGAGGCGGGAGTGTCGCAGGCTTTCTATTATTACCGTATCGACGAATGGAACAACTATTATGATCCGGTATACGGTACCTTCATGGGCAACACGCGTCACAAGATACCGGCGCCGAAAGGGTTCAATATGCAGACGGTCTACGGGGCGGCCGTCCTCGATAACTCGATCAACGGGCTGGCCTCACCCATGCGGGGGGCCCGCGGACGCATCGAAGTGGAAAAATATTTCGGACAATACGACTTCCTCGCTCTCACGGGCGATTACCGGAAATATTTTTACCTGCGTCCTTTTACTCTCGCAGCCAGGGGCTTCTATACGGGACGTCTCTCCACACGCGGCAGGGAGTTCCTGCTCTATCCTCTCACCACACGTTATCCCTGGTACCTGCACGGCTATGATAACTACAAGGTGTTTGACGGGATGCCGGCCGACCAGGCCAGCTTCATCATGGATCAGCTCTACGGCAACCAGATGGCCGTAGCCAATGTCGAGCTGCGCCTTCCTTTTGCCGGTCCCAAACGACTGGGCCTTGTCAAAGTGAAATATTTCTATACCGAACTGTCCGGTTTTCTGGATGCAGGACTGACATGGAACAGGGGAGACAAAATCAGTCTGGACTACTACAACTACGATTCCTCCAACAGAGTGCCCCTGTTCAGTACGGGGATATCTGCCCGGATCAACGTGATGGGATATGTTGTCCTGGAGCCGTATTATGCCTGGCCCCTCATCGGCGACCATCTGGGGAAAGGGTATTTCGGGATCAACTTCCTGCCGGGATGGTAGGGGATGCGGAAGCTCGAAGCTCGATGCTTGAAGCTTGAAGCTTGAAGGGAGAAGAAAGGAATGCCGGGTAGCGGAGACGGAATTTTTTAGGGTTATGGGTTTGGGTTGTTCATGCCGTCGCC
>CAZYQV010000097.1:0-4610 GCA_964649775.1 uncultured Rikenellaceae bacterium | reverse complement strand
CAACACCCTTTTCCTCCTTTTTCCGTCAAACTCGCCGTAGAAGACCTGCTCCCACGGTCCGAAGTCGAGGCGGCCGTCGGTGACGGCGATCACCACCTCGCGCCCCATGATGGTGCGTTTGAGGTGGGCGTCGGCATTGTCTTCAAAGCCGTTGTGCCGGTACTGGGAATAGGGTTTTTCCGGCGCCAGCTTCTCAAGCCACACTTCAAAGTCGTGGTGCAGACCGGGTTCATCATCGTTGATGAAGACGCTGGCCGTGATGTGCATGGCATTGCATAAAAGCAGACCTTCTTTGATGCCGCTCTCACGCAGGCATTCATTCAATTGCGGGGTGATGTTGATCAGCTCCCGCCGTTTGCTGGTCTCAAACCAGAGTTCTTTCCTATAGCTTTTCATGGTGTATGGTTTTTGGGTTTGTGGTTCGTTGTTCGTGGTTCGTGGTTAGTAGTTCGTGGTTCGTGGTTCGTGGTTTCAAGCTTCGAGCATCGAGCATCGAGCATCGAGCTTCAAGCTTCCGTCAGCCCCATATCTTTTTTGATCGCTTCGATCTTTGCCTGCAGCTCGGCATCCACCCTGTCGAAATCGGCAGGATCTTTCAGCTCGCCCTGCACGCTGAAGTAGAACTTGATCTTGGGCTCGGTGCCCGAGGGGCGTACGGAGACCTTCGAGCCGTCGTGGAGGATGAACTGCAGCACGTTCGATTTGGGCAGGGTGATGTGATACCGCAGGTCGGAGATCAGGTCGATGGTCTGCTGTTTCAGGTAGTCGTGGATCAGCATCACATTGGAGCCGTTGATGGTCTCGGGGTATTTGCTGCGGAAGTTGTCCATCATCGCCTGTATCTCCTCGGCGCCTTTCTTGCCTTTCCGCACGATGTTGAGCAGGTCTTCCTTGTAGAAGCTGAACTGCATGTAGATATCCTTCAGCAGGTCGAGGAGGCTCTTGCCCTGCTCCCGTGCCCAGGCGGCGGTCTCTGCCACCATCACGGCGGTGCTGACGGCATCCTTGTCGCGCACGAAGTCGCCGATCATGAAGCCGTAGCTCTCCTCTCCCCCGCCGATGAAGGTCATCTTCCCTTCGTTGCGGCGGATGATGTCGGCGATCCATTTGAAGCCGGTGAGCACATCGAAGTATTTCACCTCAAAATGTTTTGCCATGTCGCCGATCAGGTCGGTGGTGACGATGGTCTTGACGATATACTCTTTTCCGGTGAGTTTGTTCTTCTCCTTCCAGCGGGTGAGCAGGTAATAGGTGAGCAGGGTGGCCGTCTGGTTGCCGTTGAGGAGGCGCATCTCTCCTTTGTCGTCGCGCACGGCGATGCCGAGGCGGTCGCCGTCGGGGTCGGAGGCCATCACCAGCTCGGCGCCGGTCTCATCGGCCTTTTTCAGGGCCATCTCGAGGGCCGCATGCTCTTCGGGGTTGGGCGACACCACCGTGGGGAAGTTGCCGTCCGTCACATCCTGCTCCGGCACATGGATGATGTTCGTGAAGCCGTACCTTTCCAGTGCTGCCGGCACCATCTTCACGCCGGTGCCGTGGATGGGGGTATAGACGATCTTCAGGTCGTGGTGTCTCTTCACGGCCTCCGGCGTGAGGGAGAGGGAGGTGACCGCCTGCAGGTAGGCCTCATCCACCTCTTCACCGATGATCTGTATCTTCTCCTTCGGGCCGTCGAACATCACCTGTGAAGGATCCTTGATCTTCGCCACCTCTTCGATGATGGCCTTGTCGTGGGGCGGGATCACCTGGGCGCCGTCTTCCCAGTAAGCTTTGTAGCCGTTGTACTCTTTGGGGTTGTGCGAGGCGGTGATCATCACGCCGCTCTGGCACCCCAGGTGCCGTATGGCGAAGGAGAGCTCCGGCGTGGGCCGCAGGTCTTCGAAGAGGAAGACCTCGAAGCCGTTGCCGGCGAAGATGCCGGCAGTGGTCTCGGCAAAGAGACGGCTGTTGTTGCGGCAGTCGTGCGAGATGACCACGCGGATGGTGTCGCGGCCGGCGAACTGTTTCTTCAGGTAGTTGGCCAGCCCCTGCGTGGCCATGCCGACGGTGTAGATGTTCATGCGGTTGGTGCCGGCGCCCATGATGCCGCGCAGCCCGCCGGTGCCGAACTCAAGGCTTTTGTAAAAAGCGTCCGTCAGCTTGTCGGGATCGCCGTCAAGCAACGCTTTCACCTCTTTTTTGGTCTGTTCGTCATAGTCGCCCTCAAGCCACTCGCGGGCTCTGGCTTTCACCTGTTCCAGCAGATCGTTCTGTTCCATATCTTTTGATTTTATTTTTTCAATGCATTTGTACAAGCTCTTTTTCCAGTGCGGGATCACCACACCATAGCGGCTTTTGATCTTCTCCTTGGCCAGCACGCTGTAGAAAGGCCGCGGTGCAGGCCGTTCGAACTGCTCCGATGTGACGGCCTTCACCCGTATCTTCTTCCCCGCCGCCTCCAGGATCTCCAGGGCCAGGTCATACCACGAGCATACCCCTTCATCCGTATAATGGTAGATGCCCGGCATCCATCCCCCCTCTCCTTCTTCCGCCTCAGCGATGATCGTGAGGAGTGCCCCGGCCAGGTCTCCCGCATAGGTGGGCGAGCCGATCTGATCGTACACCACCTCCAGATGATCCCTTTCCCGGGCCAGCCGCAGGATGGTCTTCACAAAGTTGCTGCCGTTCTCCGAGTAGAGCCAGGCAGTACGGATGACCACAGTGCCGGGATACTCCAGGGCGATACGCTCCCCCTCATACTTGCTCTTGCCGTAAACCGACCGCGGCGAGGGACGGTCGTCCTCGCGGTAGGGCCTGTAGCTCATGCCGTCGAACACATAATCGGTGGAGACATGCAGGAAACGGAAAGGATGCTCCGCTGCTGCCGTCACCAGGTGGCCCACCGCATCGGCATTGAGACGGAAAGCCCCGGCAGCATCTTCCTCGGCTCTGTCGACAGCCGTATAAGCCGCACAGTTGATCACATAATCGGGTTTCTCTTGCAGGATAAACGCTTTCACAGCCTCCCGGTCGGTGAGATCCAGCTCACCTATATCGGTGAAAAGAAAAGTGTAACGGGGATATTGCGTCGACAACTCCCGTATCGCCTTTCCCAGCTGTCCGTCGGCTCCGGTAACCAGTATCTTTGGCATAGGTACGTGTTAGACAGGCAAAGTTAATAAAAAAGGCAAAAGGTACGGGACGGCGGAGAGCCAAAGAGCGAAGAATAAACTTTTGGACTTTGGGACCTTTTGACTTTCTTTCTATCTTTGAGAAGAAACCCGTATGTTCAGGAATAAACCCTTACCATCATGAAAAAATTGACCGGCACACTCTTCTTCTTAACCATCGTTTTCCTGTTCCTGACAGGATGCAAGACAGGCTCCCCGGGGGACGACAAGTCGTGGGTGCTGCAGCCTTTCTCCAAGGATACGGCCGATAATCCCGTGCTGGTCCCGCGCAACAGCACCGTTTTTCATGATCCCATCCGCAAGGCGCCGGTACGGTGGGAGGCCAAGGATGTGTTCAACCCGGCCAGTGTGGTGCGGGGTGACACGCTCTTCCTGCTCTACCGCGCCGAGGACTCCCTCGGCCGCTACAACGGCACCTCCCGCATCGGTCTGGCCTGGAGCACCGACGGGGTGCACTTCACCCGTCTCGACCATCCCGTCCTCTATCCCGGCAATGATCTCTTCTGCAAATATGAATGGGAAGGGGGCTGTGAAGATCCGCGTGTTGTGGAGGACAGGAAAGGCGTCTACTACATGACCTACACCGCCTATGACGGCGACAAAGCCCGTCTCTTCATCGCCACCTCAAAAGATCTGCGTCACTGGACCAAGCACGGCTCGGTCTTCTCCAATGACAGATATGTGGACATGTGGTCCAAGTCGGGCTCTATCGTCTGCCGGCTGGAGGAGGGCCGTCTCATCGCCGCCCGCATCCACGGAAAGTACTGGATGTACTGGGGCGAGTCGAACATCTACCTGGCCACCTCCGACGACCTGCTCCACTGGTCGCCCATGCTGGAGAACGACCCGGCGAAGATGGTGTACGACACCATGCGGCACTATACGGCGCCTTTCAAGATCATCTTCTCCCCCCGCAGGGGTATGTTCGACAGCGAGCTGGTGGAGCCGGGGCCGCCGGCCCTCCTCACCGGGCGGGGCATCGTCTTCATCTACAACAGCAAGAACAGTCCGGAATACGGCGACTCCTCGCTGCCCGCCGGCACCTATGCCGCCGGCCAGGTGCTGCTCGACAAGACCAGCCCTGTAAGGGTCATCGACCGTACCGACCACTGGTTCCTCGCCCCCGACCAGCCGTTCGAGATCACCGGCCAGGTGAACAATGTATGTTTTGTGGAAGGGCTCTCCTTCTTCAAAGGGCAATGGTTCCTCTACTACGGCACCGCCGACTCACGCATCGCCGTGGCAACGTGCGGGGAGGAGTTGTGAGTTGCGAGTTTCGAGTATCGAGTTGCGAGTTGTGAGTTGTGAGTTGCGAGTTATGAGTTGGCGTAGAGCATAGAGCATAGAGCGTAGAGCAAAGAGCTCTCAAACCTTTCAACCTTTCAACTTTTCAACTCTTCAACTCATCTCCCCTTCTCATTGCTCATTTCTCATCACTCA
>CAZYQV010000096.1:0-3555 GCA_964649775.1 uncultured Rikenellaceae bacterium | reverse complement strand
CGGAAGCCTAACAGTGCCAGGGCTGCTTTGTTGCAGTCCAGGATCATTTCCCTGTCGAAGATAATCAGCGCATCGTTGCTGTTGTCAAAGAGGATCTTGAACTGTTCCAGGCTCCGCCGTACTTTTATGCTGGCCTGTTGGAAATAACGCCAGGCCAGGGTGAAGATGAAAAGGGTGACAATAAATGTGATGATCAGAAAAATAATGGTGATACGATGCGTGACAAATACAGGGTGTAACGCAGCATCTTTGTCTATCTCACTGATCAGCCCTATCCCCATATCTTTGTCCCATAACCATACCCCGTAGACAAGTGTCCCCCTGAAATCACGATATGCCTTCCTGCTGTATCCGCTTTCGCCCGACAAAACATGCCGGGCTGCATATGTGAATGGTATTTTTTTGTTCGAGATGGTCAGAGAATCCGCTTTTCCCTTCTTCTCCCGGGGAATGCGAGCCTGTATGTGAACATAGTTCCTGTTTATGCGGGTGGCCGAATCCAGGAGGATCTTCTGTTCGCGGTAATCACTTTTTGTGATTATACATCCGTTCTGGTCAATATAATAAGTCTCCACACTCGGGTTGAAACGTGCGGTATTGGCAATGTAAGAGAACTCCCCGAACGGATCTTTCGCCAACAAAAGAACCCCGAGCACCTCACCCTTTTCATCCTTAATGGGTATGCCTATGCTCATCAAAGGGAAACTACCCAGCTTGTTATGCAGCTCCGGAGGGAGGGAAGTGATCTTCAGGGTAATGGGCGGAAAAAACTGACTTTCCCCCGCCAACACTTTCTTGAACTTCTCTTCTTCATAAAGATAGAATACGGTTTTTCCCTTTATCAGATTGCTGCGCATGGAAAACAGAATGGTGCCGTCCGGGCTGCAAATGGACACTCCCAGGAAATCATACGCTTTCATTCTTTTTCTGAAATATAAACGGAGCACTTTCTGTTGCTCGGAGTCTCTCATAAAGATCGAATCTCCCCGGGCCGAAAGCAGTTTTTTAGTAGATCTTACGATCAGAGGATGGGTGGCCCAAAGTTCGCCGTGGTTGAATTGTCTTTTCAGCCACACATCTTTCAGAAGTTTATGATTGGAGTCAAGCACATTCTGTAACGACGAGAGCGTGGAATTGAGTACCTCATTCTGGAAACGGCGTGCCATAATACCTGCGAACAGCAGGATCAGCAAAAAAAAAGTGATCAGTGAAGAGAGAAGGATGATGCGCACATTGTTGAGCGACCCGTCACCGCTGAGGATGTGGCGGATGAGGTATTGGGTGATGTGCCGCTTGATCATAATATTGTCGTTTTGCCGCCTTTGGTCAACAGGGTTATATTATGGTTATGACTGGGTTATACTGCTTGCCGGGTACTCTGCAATAACATCATACGGATGAAAAAGGAAAATGGTTATTTCAACTCTCCGTTGTAAAGGCTGCAGTTGACACATCCTGCATAATCAGAAGGTTTTCCCTTGCTTATCAGTGCTTCCTCGGTACGTGGACAACGGATGCCAAGTTTTTTCATTTGCGGATTCTTGCCGATCTCGATCACCGGAAACTTGGCACGACGGGAGAAAATGATCCTGAAAGACATCACCAGCAACGAGAAGGCAATGATCAAAAACGAAAGAATAATCAGTTTCAGGAACATAACAGACAGTTGTAATAACAAATGTAACAAAAAATTATGAGAAATCCCAGCGGACCTATTTGTTTTCTTTTTTTATCCGGTGGTCACGCAGAAGCCTCTGGAGGTTGTCTTCAAAATAGAGCGGGAAATAATAAGGATCGAATGCGGGATTCTCCTTACCGCATTTTCTCATGTGATCGTAATAACCCCGGATAAACTGCTTGGGCAGGAGGTACAGGGGGGTGTCCTCTTTTGAGTAGGAAGGTCTTGTTTTGCTCAGAGCTTCGGAAAAATGGTAGCGGGTCTCCCTGAGGCGACGGCTGAAATCTTCCACCAGACGGGTGCTGATCTGGATAACGAGGGTGTAGTTGCCGTAATATTTCCTGATCATCCGGAAATAGTTGAGCTCGACCAGGTTGATGCCTGAGATATGGTCGGAGGTGTTGAGCAGGTGGTTCTCAAAAAGCAGACCTTCCTGCATGATCTTCCGGGCCATTTCCGCCGAGTGCGTGTTGTGAAGGAACGTATAGAGCTTCTCACTGCCGTGAATGAAATCACGGAAAAGCAGGATGTCTCCTGATATGTCGTTCTTTTTGGTCATGACCGTCTGAGTCCTTCGGCTTTTGTGGCAGGTGCCAAATTAAACCTTTCGTAAGAAAAAAGCAATGGGTAGTGTTGGTAAAAAAGGGTCGTGATCCTAAAAAGTTTTCCTGGGGAGGCGAAAATCATCGAATGATTAGGCATCCTCTCATTTCTTGATTATTTTTGCTGCTTCTGTTGTGAAATCCAAAGAAAGAAGAGATCATGGAGAAAAAATATGATATGCTGATCATTGGCAGCGGCCCCGGCGGTTATGTGGCTGCGATCCGTGCAGCCCAGCTGGGGATGAAGACGGCGGTGGTGGAAAAAGCCGAGGTGGGCGGGGTCTGCCTCAACTGGGGCTGTATCCCCACGAAAGCCCTGCTCAAGAGCGCCCAGGTATACCAGTACCTGCAGCATGCCGGTGATTACGGCGTGAAGATCGACGGTGAGGTCAGACCCGATTTTCCGGCTATGGTGGCCCGCAGCCGGGATGTTGCCGCCGGCATGAGCAAGGGGGTGCAGTTCCTCTTCCGCAAGAACAAGATCGATACGATCACCGGCACGGGACGTCTGGCCGCCCAGGGAGTGGTCGAGGTAACTCATGAGGGGGAGACGACAAAATATGAAGCCCCCCATATCATCCTGGCTACCGGCAGCCGTTCAAAAGAGCTTCCCAACCTGAAGCAGGACGGGAAGAAGATCTTCGGCTACCGCAAGGCCATGACCCTGGAGAAACAGCCGGCGTCGATAGTTGTGGTAGGCTCCGGCGCCATCGGCAGCGAGTTTGCCGGTTTCTACAACGCTATCGGCACGAAGGTGACGCTGGTGGAGTTCCGTCCGCGCGTGGTGCCCCTCGAAGATGAGGAGGTCTCCAAACAGCTGGAGCGCTCCTTTAAGAAGGCGGGCATAAAGGTGATGACCTCCTCGTCGGTGGAGAGTGTGGACACCTCCGGCAAGCTGTGCAAGGTGCAGATCAAAACAAAAAAAGGAATGGTCGAAGAAGAGGCCGAGGTGGTGTTGTCGGCCGTCGGCGTGACGCCCACCCTGGAGAACCTGGGGCTGGAGGAGCTGGGCATACAGACAGAGAACGGAAAGGTGAAGGTGGATGCATGGTACCGCACCAATATCCCAGGCATCTATGCTATCGGCGATATTGTTCCGGGGCCGGCGCTGGCCCACGTGGCCTCGGCCGAGGGGATCACCTGTGTAGAGAAGATCGCCGGCAGGGACCCGCAGCCTGTAGATTACAACAACATACCTTCGGCCGTGTACACCTCGCCTGAGATAGCGTCGGTGGGATATACCGAACAGCAGGCCCTGGAGGCGGGTTATGAGGT
>CAZYQV010000095.1:0-4915 GCA_964649775.1 uncultured Rikenellaceae bacterium | reverse complement strand
CGCATCGATATAGTTGCCATCAGGATCAAAGAGGGCCAGCCTGTCGGCATCGCCGTCGAGGGCCACCCCCAGCTTGTAAGAGCCTTCACGGCGCATGATCTCGCTGAAGTCGAGCAGACGGGCCGGCACCGGCTCGGGAGGCATGTTGCGGAACGTGGGGTTCTCCTCACAATGAAAACAGGCTGCCTCCGGGAAGAGGCGCGGGACGATCTTCTGCGCCGCGCCGTACATCACATCGAAAGCGATATGTGCAGAGCCTTTCCCTCCCTGCAGCACCGCAGGGAAATGGGCCGCCACATGTTCGAAATAGAGCTGCTCCAGATCGGTGTAGATGATCTGGTCGGCCGAGAGGCGCGTATCCCAGCGTATCGTCTCGAGGCTCACCTCGTTGACCTCCGGCACGAGACCTTCGATCACCTGCGTCTCCGCCGCATCGAGCGGCCCGCCGGCAGGTCCTTTCAGCTTGATGCCGTTGTACCGGGGAGCGTTGTGACTGCCGGTGATCATCACTCCCGCCTGGGCCTTCAGGGCCGTCACCCCGTAAGAGACCATCGGCGTGGTAACGAAATCGGGAGAGAGGTACACCCGCACGTTCTTCTGCGACAACACCTTGGCCGTCGTCTCGGCGAACATCTTCCCGCCAAAACGGGTGTCGTAACCCACCACCACGGCAGGGGTGGCGCTCTTGCTCAGCACCCACTGCGCCACCGCCCACGCCACACGCGCCACATTGTCCACCGTGAAATCAGCGGCAATGATGCCCCGCCAGCCGTCCGTACCGAAACGTATCGTTGCCATACGTAAATTATTACGAGTTGTGAGTACCGGCCTTAACGTTCGGAAAACGCTCACCTCTGCGCCGTGTACCCAACGGAGCACCGCTCCCTCAACATATCAACACCAAAAATACTCTTTTTCCTGTCATCTTATACCTTCCCCCGATACTTTCTCCGGTCACCGGTAGATCCGTTTTTTGTTGAGGGCCCTCCGGTACAGTCTGGCATTTCTGTTATGTTCCTTCAGGTTACGGGCAAAGTTGTGATAACCGGAGAAATCGTCTTTGGCACAGAAATAAATATAGGAATGTTTTTCGGCGTTGAGGACGGCATCGATGGCAGCTTTCGAGGGCATCCGGATAGGGCCCGGCGGCAGTCCCGCATAGCGGTAGGTATTGTAAGGTGAGTCGATGTGCAGGTCTTTTTTGAGGATCCGCTTACGTCCTTTCTCCCGCAGGGCGAACTTGACCGTCGGGTCGGCCTGCAGGCGCATGCCCTTGCGCATCCTGTTGAGATAGACGCCTGCCACCCGCGGCATCTCGTCGTCGTGGATCACCTCCTCCTGCACGATGGAGGCCAGCGTGGCCACCTCTACAGGATTGAGGTTCAGCGCTACCGCCTTGCGCCGGCGCTCCTCATCCCAGAAACGCATATATTCACGGTACATCTTCCTGACAAAGCGGCGGGGCGAGGTGTTCCAGTAGAACTCGTAGGTGTCGGGCAGGAAAAGAGCAATGACCGTGGCCGTATCAAAACCGAAACCGGCGATGAAGGCAGAGTCTTTCAGCACCGAGAGGAAAGCGGCCGAGTCGGGCTCCAGCTGCCGCGCCACCACACCGGCCAGCTCCTCCACCGTGCGTATATTGTGAAGGGTCACCCGCACAGCATCCTGAAAACCGCCACGCAGCATATTGATCAGCGTGTTGTTGTTCATCCCCCGGCGGATGATATAATGCCCGGGACTGACATGGGTGGGCAGCCGCTTGCGGCGCGCCAGCAGACGGAAGGTGGTGGGGTGGCACAGGACCGTATCCCTCTCCAGGATCGACAGCAACGAATCAAAATCCGCCCCTGTCGGGACAAAGAGCTCCTTCCCTTTCTCATCTTCCACACACACGTTGGGCATACGTACCACCACATACCATCCTGCAAAAGCAAGAAGAAACAGGAAGAGCGGGACAAAAACGATCTTTTTCAACACAAAACCCTTTTTCACTGAGAAAGAGGCAAAGTTAAAATATATTTTTTTTCACTCTCTTTTTTTATAACTTGCTTTGCCGTTTTGCCACGGCATCCCTGCTGCGAACGAACCTGCTGAGTCATGAAAGAACTGCTTGAGATCCTCAAATACACCCTCCCCTCGCTGATCGTCTTCCTGGCAGCATACTATGTGCTGCGCAGCCTGCTACGCACGCAGGAGGACCAGCGCAAAATGGAGGTGGTGCTGGAGAACCAGCGGCTCATCACCCCCGTACGTCTGCAGGCCTATGAACGGCTGATCCTCTTTCTGGAGCGCATCTCTCCCGAGTCGCTCGTGATGCGCCTCAACAGACCCGGCCTGACGGTACAGCAGCTCCATCAGGAGATGCTCACAGCCATACGCAACGAGTATGAGCACAACCTCTCACAACAGCTGTACATCTCCCCCGCCGCCTGGGAGGTGATACGCAACGCTCGCGGACAGATACTCAAGCTCATCAACACCACCTTCGAGGAGTTCAAGGCCGACGATGCGGCCGTGGAGTACAGCAGGAGGATCTTCGAGAAGCTGGTGGACATCGAGAAACTGCCTACTCAGATCGCCATCGACTATCTCAAGAACGAGGTGAACAGGCTGTTCTAAAAAAAAAAGCCCGGCATCGCCGGGCCTTTTTCAGTTACAACAGCTCTATGCTTCTCTTCACAAAGGTGTTCAGCTTCTCCCCCCTGAGCATGTTGTTGGACAGGAGCGCCAGGTCGATCAGCTGACGCACCAGCTTGCTCTTTTCGGCATAGCTGTCAAGGATCTCCTTCCGCTTCTTATCCAGCTCTTCTATCTTCTTCTCCAGCTCGGCGATGCGGTCCTTGTCGGCCTGCGGGATCTCCTCATCTTTCTTGTCCTTGTTGGCCTTCTCCAGATCCTCCCTGGTCTTCTTCAGCGGCTCCATCTTTTCCAGGATCTTGGAGACGCGTGCCTCCGTCTTCTTCTTCATCTCCTCGATCACCTTGGCAACGAGGGGATGGTTGGTGTCGACCACGAGGTTATAGCTCTCGGGCAGGGTGCCGAACATGCCGGCTTCGCCGCTCAGCTCCGACATGTCTTTCATCCTGCGCATGAACTCCGACTGGGTGATCTGCAGGGGCAGGTCGCTGCCCAGATGCTCGAAGACCACCATGAACTTGTCGCGCTCGGGGATGGCGTGGAGGAAGACCTCCTTCAGGTCCTCTTTCTGATCGTCGGTGAGCTTCGACTCGCTCAGATCCTCCTTCTCGATGAGGCGCTCCACCACATCCGAGTCGACACGCACGAAACGGCACTCCTTGAACTTCGTCTCCAGGTGGTTGAGGAAATGCACATCCAGCTGACCGTCCATCAGCAGCACGTCATACCCTTTGGCGCGGGCCTTGTCGATGAAGACATACTGCTCCTCTTTGTCGGTAGCATACAGATAGATCAGCGTCTTGTGCTTGTCGGTCTGGCTCTCCTTGATGAGGTTGCGGTATTCCTCAAAGGTAAAGTACTGCCCTTCGGTGTTCTTGAGAAGGGCAAACTTCTCCGCCCGCTCGTAAAACTTCTCATCGGTCATCATGCCGTACTCAATGAAGAGCTTCAGGTCATCCCACTTCTTCTCAAACTCCTTGCGGTCGTTCCTGAAGATCTCCTGCAGCCTGTCGGCTACCTTCTTGGTAATGTGGCCGGAGATCTTGCGCACGTTGGGGTCGCCCTGCAGGTAGCTCCGCGACACGTTGAGCGGAATGTCCGGCGAGTCGAGCACGCCGTGCAGCAGGGTCAGGAACTCGGGGACGATCCCCTCGACCGAATCGGTCACGAACACCTGGTTGCAGTACAACTGGATCTTGTTCTTCTGTATCTCGAACTGGTTCTTGATCTTGGGGAAGTACAGTATCCCCGTCAGGGTGAAAGGATAGTCGACGTTCAGATGGATCCAGAAAAGCGGATCCTCGGCGCCGGGATAGAGATCATGGTAAAAACTCTTGTAGTCCTCGTCCTTCAGGTCGGCCGGTTTGCGCATCCACAACGGGTTGGTGTCGTTGATGATGTTGTCCTCACCGGTCTCCACCTCCTTGCCGTCTTTCCACTCCTTTTTCTTGCCGAAGGCGATGGGTATGGGCAGGTAACGGCAGTATTTCTTCAGGATCTGCTCGACACGCTCCTCCTCGAGGAACTCTTTCGACTCTTTGTCAAGATGAAGGATGATGTCCGTACCACGGTCTTTCCTGTCGGTCTCCTCGAGGGTGAAATCAGGCGTGCCCTCGCATGACCATTTGACCGCCCTGGCATCGGGCTTCCACGACTTCGTGATGATCTCCACCTTTTTCGAGACCATGAAAGAGGAGTAAAAGCCCAGCCCGAAATGGCCGATGATGGCGTTGGCGTCTTTCTTGTACTTCTCAAGGAACTCCTCGGCACTCGAGAGCGCGATCTGGTTGATGTACTTGTCGATCTCTTCGGCCGTCATGCCGATACCCCTGTCGGAGACCGTCAGCGTACCCTTCTTCTTGTCCACACTCACCCGGATGGTCAGGTCACCCAGCTCTCCCTTGAAATCACCCACCGAAGAGAGGGTCTTCAGCTTGAGTGTGGCGTCCACAGCATTGGATATCAGCTCCCTGAGAAAGATGTCATGTTCGGAATAAAGGAACTTTTTGATGATCGGAAAAAGGTTTTCCGTCGTAACATTGATCTGTCCTGTCTGTTTGGTCATATCTTTAACTTTTTTGGTTACCATATTGTTTTGCCTCGCAACAGGCAAACGCTGTGCCACGAAAGGGAAACTGACAATTAGGCAGACCACGGATTGCACAGATTAACACGGATTAACACGGATTAGCACGGATTGAAGCGGATTGAAGCGGATTACGCGGATTTACAACTTTAGTCACTCGCCTGCCTGCCGCAGGGTAGGCCATTCCAATGG
>CAZYQV010000094.1:0-5456 GCA_964649775.1 uncultured Rikenellaceae bacterium | reverse complement strand
TCATAAGTATTGTTGTGAGAATATGTCTTTTTCTCATCTTCCGGTACTTTTAGGTTGGGTAGGGTGTCACAAATGTAATAAACGTGTTACTATAATGAAAGGAAATTCCTGAAAAAGTTTTCCCCAAAAAAAAAGATCCCCCGCGGGGGATCTTTTCAAGGTTGGGTTCTATAGATTTTCTATAGAAATTTCAGTGGTGAGATCAGTCCTATGATCACACGGGAGGTATTGTAGTCGTGCAGTCCGATCCTGTTTTGCGCATAGTCGGAGTATTTATAATGGCGTCCCACGTATCCCAGGAAGAACTTCAGGTTAAAATCTTCCCACGGGAAATACTCGATGGTGGGGACATAACTGTAGACGGTGCGAAAACGGTCTTCCGTTTTCAAAGGGTCGAGGTCATCACGCCAGTCGGCAAAGTCGACGAATGCATCGAGACTCACGTGCCACTTGGGGTTGAACTTCCAGGTGATGCGGGTCCAGTGGCTGCGGTAGAGGGTTTTCTCTACGGCGTAGTTGTAAAGGTTATCAGGGATCTCATTGCTGATGATCCCTGTGCGGTCGAGACCTTCGAAGCTGATCTTGTAGTCATAGGCCACGTCGATCTTATCGGAGTGGAACTGCTGCCCCAGGGCGACGTAGTTCTTGCCCACTCCTTTGGCTTCGGTGAAGAGGGAGTAGGACCAGATGGTGGTCACCCTGCCGCCGAAGAGGCTGCCCCGCCAGTTGAGGACGGCACCGAAAGGTACCTTTGAGGCTGTGAAATTGGGAACCGTATCATACAGCTCTTCGAAAGTGCCGGTGCGGGAGTTGATGAGCTGTACACCGAAACTATTGTTCTCGCCGGCTTTGATGTGCAGCTCTACCCCTGTGAGGAAGTTGTCGGCCATCTCGATGATGTCGGAGTACTCATAGATATCGATCGGGTTTTGATCAAACTCTATCCCGCCCCAGTCGGCATACGTTTTCCCCACGGTCAGTTTGAACACGTCGGAAAGGGTAAAAGTCAGATAGGCGAAGTCGACCCCTTTGATGATCTTGTCGATGGTCTGAGGCTCGAAACTGCTGGTGTAGCGATGCCTGAAACGAAAATATATCTTCGGATGGATATATCCTTTGATCTCCAACCGCATTTGTTCGATCCGAAACTTGGATCCCAGGTAGTCTCCGTTGTTGAAGTCATTTCTGAAATTCAGCTGGGTATTGGCGAACATGTCGATGTTGTTCAGGAGCTTCTGTTTGTCTTCGGGGATGATGCTCTTGTAGCTCACCTCGCCCGACTGTCTTTCCTGGGCCCGGCCTGTGAGGGCGAAACCGGCGAACAGGACGGCTATCCATATTATCGATCTTTTCATAAGCAGATATGTTTAGATTAAAAAAGATCCGTTCCCCGGGGGGAACAGATCTTTTCTTAATGGGCCTAATATTCGATGAACATTCTTTGCAGTTCTTCTCTGCCGGGTTTGTTGATCAGGGCAAGCATGAGGAGCACCCGTGCTTTCTGGGGGTTGAGATCGGCAGAGGCTACCGTGCCATATTCCTTGTCGTTCACTTCGCCATGGATGAGCACGGCGCCCACGGGCACACGGGAGGCCCGTACCACGGGGATTCCTTTGGAGGTAGCTCTCTTGGCTGCCTCGAGGGTGGCGGCGTTCATGTTGCCGTCGCCTACGCCGGCGATGACGATGCCTTTGGCCCCGGCTTTGACCATGAGGTCGATCAGGTCGGGAGACATGTCGGCACAGGCATAGACGATATCCACACGCGGCAAGCCTTTCAGTCCTTCGACAGAGAACTCACTGTTGGAGGTATGCTTGCCGTAAGGTTTATGGAAGAGGACCACATCGCCGAAGATGACTGTGCCCAGCAGACCGTGTTGCGGCGCCTGGAAGGTCTGTACGGGGGTGGTGATCATCTTTGTGGCCGAGTGGGCCGAATGGATCTCGTCGTTCATGACGATCATCACGCCGTATCCTTTGGCTTTGGGGCTGGCAGCTACGGCCACGGCATTGTACAGGTTGAGCGGTCCGTCGGCACTGAGGGCCGTCGAGGGACGCATCGAGCCGGTGAGCACCACGGGCTTGTCGCTCTCCACCACCAGGTTGAGGAAGAAAGCGGTTTCCTCCTGTGTGTCGGTGCCGTGGGTGATGACGATACCGTCGACATCGCCTTTGAGCAGTTCGTTGATGCGTTTGGCCAGGTCGAGCCATATCTTGACACTCATGTCCTGCGAGCCTACGTTTGAGATCTGTTCCCCTCTCAGGTTGGCCAGCTTGCGTATGTTGGGTACCGCATCGATCATGGCGTCGATGGTCACCTTGCCGGAGGTATAGGCCGATCTGGTAGCGCTCTCACCGGTGCCGGCGATCGTACCACCGGTGGCCAGGATGACAACGTTGGGAAGATCTTTTTTCTGTGCCTGTGAGAAAGGCACGATCACCATCAGCAGAAAGGCGATCAGCAGGGAATTCTTGAAACTTTTTTTCATGGTAATATAGTTTTAAAGATGAATAATCCGGAGCGGTTTATGTTTATTTTTTGTATTTGTTCACGTCAACACCAGTGAGGTTCTCCGGCGAGAAGATCTCTTTGATCTGTTCTTCGGTGAGCAGTTTTTTCTCACGCACCAGCTCGAGGATACCCTTGCCGGTTTCCATAGCCTCCTTGGCCAGCTCATCGCCTTTGTGATGGCCGAGGATAGGATTGAGGGCCGTGACGATGCCGATGGTGGTTTCCAGGTTGTGTTTATCCACCTCTTCATTGATGGTGATGCCTTCGACACATTTTTCGCGCAGGGTACGCATGCCGTTCTTCAGTAGTTTCTGGGATTCGAAGATGGCGAGTCCCACCACCGGCTCATAGGCGTTGAGCTGCAGGTCACCGTCGGAGGCGGCGATATTGACCGTCACGTCGTTGCCGATGACGCGGTAGGCCACCAGGGCCGTCAGCTCGGGGATGACGGGGTTGACCTTGCCCGGCATGATGGACGAGCCGGGCTGCATGGCCGGCAGGTTGATCTCGTAGATGCCGTTGCGCGGTCCGGAGGAGAGGATGATCAGGTCGTTGGCGATCTTGGAGAGGGTGGTGGCCAGCGTCTTCAGCGCGGAGGAGTAGACGACGAAGCCGTGGAGGCTGGAGGTGGCGGCGATGAGGTCGTCGGCATTGCTCAGGTCGTAGCCGGTGATCTCGCGCAGATGTTTGATGACATACCCGTCATATCCTTTGGGGGTGTTGAGGCCGGTGCCGATGGCGGTGCCGCCCATGTTGAGCACGGAGATCGCCTTCTGGGCCTTTTCCAGGTTGGCCAGCTCCCACTCGAGCATGGAGGCCCAGGCATGGAACTCCTGACCTACGGTCATGGGCACGGCATCCTGCATTTCGGTACGACCCATCTTGAGCACAGTAATGTATTTGTCGCCCAGGGCATGGAAAGCTTCCGCCAGGGCTTTCAGCTGCTCTTTCACCGAGTCGTTCTGCATCAGCATTGTCAGCTTGAGCGCTGAGGGATAAGTGTCATTGGTGCTCTGCGACATGTTGATGTCGTCGTTGGGGGAGATCTTGTCATACTCCGCTTTTTTGTATCCGGCTTTTTCGAGCGCCACATTGGCGATCACCTCGTTGGCACACATATTGGTAGAGGTGCCGGCGCCTCCCTGGTAGAGATCGATGCGGAACTGATCGGCATAGTTGCCTTTGATCAGTTCTTCACACCCTTTTTCCACCAGCTTGAGCTTTTCCGGTTTCATTTTGCCGGCGTCGGTATTGGCGCGGGCGGTGGCCAGCTTGATCATCCCCCAGGCCTTGATGAAGTCGGGATAGTCGTTGACATACTGCCCGGAGATGTGGAAGTTGCCCATGGCCCGGGCAGCCTGAGCGCCGTAGTAAGCATCCGCCGGGACTTTGATATTCCCCAGCAGGTCGGTTTCGGTACGGTACTCCTGGGCATGAGACAGACCGCCGATGAGCAATGCTGTCATAAAAAGGAAAAGAAATTTTACATTTTTCATATTATGCTGTTTTAAAGTGAAAGAAAATGAGGATAGTTTACGGATGAAATATTCCTGCCTGAGGAAAAATGATCCGGGTAGACTATTAATCGAACAGTAAAATCTGTCAAAGAAAGGGAAGTCGGTACTGTCCGGAACATCGAGTTAATTTTAAGATTCAAACCCAAGGTAAGTAATTTAAAATTGGTCTAAATATAAAGATAATTCATATATTTTCACAAAAAGTACAGAAAATTTAACGTTAAAATTATGTTCTATAACATGAGAAGGGGCGTGGAAATTCTCTAAAGTATAGATATATACCTGTTTTGGATCTTTTCCGGAGAAGGATCAGGGAATTGTTCTATGTTCTACGGGGAAAAAACAGAGGGGAAAGGGATTAGGGTGTGCACAATATTTTCCTCAGGGAAGAGGTGGCTTGCCGGTTGAGGAGAGGCAGGTGATTTTTAAAGAAAGTGAGGGCCTTTTCCAGGCTTTTTATGCCTTTTTCTCCCGGTCCTTCCCTGAACTCCCAGTCATGTCCTTTGAGATGGATGAGGTAGGTGTCCGGTGATCTGTCATAGATCTTCCTGCAGAGGTTCAGCACGAATGCCGGGGAGACGGCATGCATGGTAAACTCCACGCGTGCTTCGGAGGGGGATACCTCGGTGATGCAGAAGTCTTTGATCGGCTCGGTGGTGGCGTCGCAGAAGAAGACGCGGTCGTACCGGCTGATGGTGTCGGCATCTTCGATGTTCAGCTGGTAGTTGGAGTCGAAGTCGATATCCGGGATGTTCTTTTCCCTGACATATTCTTCGAGCGCTTCCACGAATGCGACACCCAGGCCGTCGTCGCGGCGTCCCGGGTTACCATATCCGTAGAAGAGTGTCTGCATTGTCCGGAGTTACAAGTTACCTGCCTGCCATTGTGGAGGTCCACCCTGCGGCAGGCAAGTGCCTAAAGTTAGACATAATTCTTATTCCGGCCTGTGATCATACGCCGCAGGCGGTGCCGGTGACGGGATCGCCGCTACGTACTTTGTCGATCACCTCTTCGCGGTCGTTGACGAGGGTGATCTCGAGGGGCATCTTGCCCAGGGCGTGTGTGGCGCAGCTGAGGCAGGGGTCGTAGGCCCTGATGGCCACCTCCACGGCGTTGAGCATCCCCTCGGTGATCTTCTCCTGTCCGGTGAGGTAGGCCCGGGCCACCTCGTTGACGGCGCGGTTCATCGGCTCGTTGTTGTTGGTGGTGGAGACGATGAGGTTGGCCATGGTGATCTGGTCGTGTTCGTTGATGCGGTAGTGGTGGAAGAGGGTGCCGCGGGGGGCCTCCAGCAGGCCGATGCCTTCGTACTCTTTCCTGCCCGTGACCACCAGGTCGTCGCCCTGCAGGTCGGGGTCGTGGAGCAGCTCTTTCATCACCTCGGCGGCATGGAGTATCTCGATGAGACGGGCCCAGTGCATGTGCATG
>CAZYQV010000093.1:0-2622 GCA_964649775.1 uncultured Rikenellaceae bacterium | reverse complement strand
CGTGACCACCACCTCCTGCGTCTGATAGGTCCTGCTGGCCAGATAGATGCGTATACCCGACCGCGGGTTCTCCTTCACCTCATACTCTTTCGTCGCATAACCGATCATGGAGAAACTAAGGGTGTATGGCAGATCACCCGTAAAGACCAGATGAAAATAACCCCGCACATCGGTGCCCCCGCCGGTACGGTAGCCTTTGATAGCAATATTGACGCCGGGAAGGGGTTTTTTGGTCTCCGCATCCAGCACACGCCCCGACACTTCGATCTTCTGTTGTCCAAAAGCAGGCAACGAGGAAAAGAGAATCAAAAAAGAGATAATCTGCAGAAAAAGCTTCATTTACACCCGGTACGTTAGATTTACCTACAAAAGGAATCATAAAAGTATACATTTTCATCCACCCTTACCCTACTTTTTTGGTATATTTATGCCGTTACCGGATATTTTCCTCTCCATACCGGCAGGATACATGCAAAACGACGACATCACCGGCAAGCCCGTGATCACAGAGACCGCCGACGGCTCCCACACGCTCTCCCTGCCGGGGGGGCAGGAGACCTACCACTCCCGTTACGGGGCGATACAGGAATCAGTCCATGTCTTCATACGGAACGGTCTGCTTGTCACCACCGCCAGCCCTCTGAGCATCCTGGAGGTAGGTTTCGGTACGGGCCTGAATGCGCTCCTCACCCTGCAGGAGGCAGCACGCACGGGACGCCGCATCCATTACACCGCGCTCGAACGCTACCCTGTACCCCTGGAGATCATCTCCCGGCTCAATTACTGTGACCTGCTGGATGTAGACCGTGAATGGTTTCTCAGGATGCACTCGCTGCCGTGGGGAGGGAAAGAACAGCTGCTGACGGCCGGCTTCTCGCTGCTGAAGATACAGGACGATCTGCTCACCTGCCGCCTGCCGGGGAAATACGACCTGGTCTACTTCGATGCTTTCAGCGCCGCTGCCCAGCCGGAGATGTGGACAACGGAGGTCTTCTCAAAAACAGGCTCTGCGATGACGCCGGGAGGCATCCTCGTCACCTATGCAGCCAAAGGATCTGTGCGACGGGCCCTGCAACAGACCGGCTTTCGCGTAGAACGTCTTCCGGGACCACCCGGCAAGAGGGAGATGATCAGAGCGGTTTGGAAAGATGATCGATGAGCCGGAAACTTGGAACTTGCCCCCTAAAGTTATAATTTAGCAGATTCAAAAATGAGGAAGACGATGAAGAGATATGTGTTGTGGACCGGAGCGGTGATTACCGTGTTGCTTGTGCTGACAGCAGGGTGCAAATCCCGGGAAGAATCCCCGCAGGCGCTGGCCACACAGATGGACACCATCAGCTATTGCGTGGGGGTGGTCTTCGGCTCCAACCTGCAAAAAGACGGGTTCGACACCATCGACACCAAACAGCTGGCCCGGGGGCTGTCTGACTACGTCGACAAAAAAGAGCCGCTCATCGACAAGGACCGGGCAAAACAGATCCTGCTGGAGTACCATGCCCAACAGTTCATGGCCCATCAGGTAGAAAAATTTTCCGATAACAAGATCGCAGGAGAGAAGTTCCTTCGGGAGAACAGCAAGCGAGAAGGGGTGGTCACCCTGCCTTCCGGCCTGCAGTACCGGATCATACGGCAAGGTCACGGTCCAAAACCGGGACCGGACGATCTGGTGCTGGTGCACTACAAGGGAGAGCTGATCGACGGCACCGTCTTCGAGGATCACCTCACCGGCAAGCCGATACCTTTCTTTGTCAACCGTGTCATCAAAGGATGGAAAGAGGCCCTGCAGCTGATGCCCGAAGGAAGCCGGTGGAAGGTGTACGTCCCCTACCAGCTGGGGTACGGCACCGTGTTCAACCCCAACAGTGCTATCCAGCCCTTCTCCACGCTCATCTTTGACATCGAGCTGGTGAAAGTAGAAAAGCGAAAAAATTAATTAAAACATATACCCATGTCATTTGAATTAACAGGAAAACTCATCGAGAAATACGATGTCATCAAGGTAAGCGACCGTTTCCGGAAGAGAGAGTTCGTGATCATGATCACCTCCGAGCGTTCGGGGATGGAGTTCACGGATTATGCCAAGTTCCAGCTGACACAGGATCGCTGTGATCTGATCGACCCGTACAATCTCAACGATGAGATAAAAGTGTCGTTCGATATCAGCGGCAACAAATGGGAAAAAGACGGCAAGGTGACCTATTTCACCAACCTGAGGGCATGGAAGATAGAGCCTGCCGGAGGAGAAGAACAGGCACCCCCGCCGGATCCTTTTGAGGAGGGCGCCGGCGATGGTCTCACCCCCCCGCCTGAAGAGGGTGGTGCAGAAGATGATCTTCCTTTCTGAAGAATAAGAGGGGCAGCTATCCCAGCCAGGCATAGTCAGGATCCTGCCGTATGCTGAGCACCAGTTTGCGAAGACAGCCGAACTTCTTCTTATAGACCGAGTTGCGACTCTGATAATCCAACTCGCGGCGTATGCTGTCGGTATTCCTGTTGTCGAGATACATCTCCAGCAGCCAGCGGCATTTCCTGTCCAGCAGGGCCAGGTGCCGGAGGTAAAGGATATACCTCAGCTCACGCCGTTCAGAGAAGACGGGAAAATCTTTTTCCACCTCTCCC
>CAZYQV010000092.1:0-3495 GCA_964649775.1 uncultured Rikenellaceae bacterium | reverse complement strand
GAAGACGGCCAGCAACATGGAGACGATGATGGCTATGGAGAGCGTGGAGGCCAGGGCACGGAAGAAGATGCCGGCCACGCCGGTGAGGAAGACCAGCGGGATGAAGACCACCAGCGTGGTGAGGGTAGCCCCCAGCAGCGGGGGGATGATCTCGCCCGTAGCCCTGATGACCGCCTCACGGCGGGGATGGCCCTGCTCGAGGTACCGCTCTATGTTCTCGATCACCACGATGGCATTGTCGACGAGGATACCGATGGCGGCAGCCAGTCCTCCCAAGCTCATCAGGCTGAGGTTCATCCCCGACAGCCAGATAAAGATGAAGGTGATGAGCAGCGCCACGGGAATGATGGCTGCCGTCACCAGGGTGATGCGTATGCGGCGCAGGAAGAGCAGGAGGATGACCATGGTGAGGAGCGCCCCCAGCAGGATAGCATCCCGCACACTGCGTATGGAACGCCGGATGAAATCACTCATGTCGTACCACTTGCTCACCTTCACCTCGGGAGGCAGCACCCTTTCCAGCTCCCGCCACTGCCTGTCCACCTCCTGCATGATGGAGACGGCGTTGGTGCCCGGCTGCTTGATGACGGTCACCAGCACGGCCGGCTGCAGGTCGCTCTCACAGGCGATGAAGGTCTCACGCACCGCCGGCTCTATGGAGGCTATCTCCTTCAGGCGTACGGGCGTAGGACCCCGCCTGTCGACCACCACGTTGCCGATATCCTCCATCTTCAGAAAACGGTTGTCGGCAATGTTGAGATAGAGCTTATGGGCTTCGTTGAGACGCCCTACATATTGCAGGGTGTTGGACTGCCGCAGGGCCTCCTCCACCTGCCGGTAGTCGAGATGGAGGGCTGTCAGCTTGCGGGGGTCGAGGTTGACCCAGAACTCGCGCCGGTGTCCTCCCATCACCTCTATGTTGTACACGCCCGGGATGCTGGCCAGGCGGGGACGGATGGTGTATATGGCCATGTCGCGCAGCTGTTCGAGGTCGTACTTGCCCGACACGAGGCTGTAGCCGGCGACGGGATAGGTGCTGGTGGTGAAACGCCGCACCTCCAGCTGCACGCCCGGCGGCAGCTGGTGCTGTATGCCGCTGACGGCCGCCTGCACCAGCTGGTAAGCACGGAACATGTCCTGGTTCCACTGGAAGTCGATGTTCACCTCGGCCGAGCCGCGGCTGATGGAGGAGCGCACGGTGCGCACCCCCTCGACCATCATCACCGCCTCCTCGATGGGACGGGTCACCTCCATCTCCATCTCTTTGAGGGGTGCCAGGCCGTAGTCCACCATCACAGCGATGCGGGGGAAGGTGGCGTCGGGGAAGACGCCCTCGGGGATGCGCGTGATCAGGTAGCCGCCCACCAGCGAGAGGAGCAGCGCCGTGAAGATGAGCGCTCTCCTGTTCTCCACCGCAAAATGTGACAATCCTTTCATCGCACCGTCACCTCCATGCCGTCGGTAAGGGAATAGGTCTTGCCGGTAGCCACCAGCTCACCCTCCTCCACGCCTGCGAGCACCTCCACGTAGCGGTCCTGCCGTATGCCGGGGATGATCTTCCGCTTCCTCACTGTTTTGCCCTCCTCCACTACGAACACGCTGAAGACCCCCTCCTCTTCGAGCAGGGCCTCCCGCGGCACCACCAGTGCGCCGGGATGATGATCGCCGGGGAAGGTGAGGTGCACCATCATGCCGGGACGGAACTCGCCGGAGGGGTTGTCGAGACGCAGGCGCAGGGGCACGGTCTGTGTGGCATTGTTCACCGCTCCTCCCACGGTGATCACCGGCAGCTGCACCGGCACATGGTCGTAGTCGACGAACTCGACCCTTATGCGGCGCAGGTGCCTCACGCGCCCCAGCAGGGCCACGGGCAGGTCGCCATGTACCTCCAGCACGCTGAGACGCCCTATGTGCACGATGGGCTCCCCGCGGCTGATGACGTCGCCGGCATGTTTGTAAACTTTCAGCACCACCCCGTCGAGGGGACTGTAAAGGGGTATCTCATGTATCTCCTGCGCTATGCGTTCGCGCTGTTCCGGCTCTATTTTGTCGAGCACCTGCAACAAAGCCTCCCGCATGGGCGGGACGATGACGCCCAGCTGCTGGTCTTTGCGCACATGATCACCCATGAGGAGGGAGAACCCTTGCAGACGACCGTCAAACTGGCTGGCCAGCTTCACCTCCTGCCGCAGGGCCACCCCGCCGTAGATGCGGATGGTGTCGGTCATGTCACGCCGTACAACGGAGGCTGCTGTGATCTCCGTGACGGGCAGGCTCTCCCTCTCCTGCAACTCCTCCTCACCGGCAGGCTGCTGACCACACGAGGTGATCAACAGGATCACGGTAAGCAAATAAATGGGTTTTTTCATAAAATATTTTTTAAAGGTCGAAAAGTTGAAGAGTTGAAAGGTTGAAAGGTTGAAAGGTTGAAAAGTTGAAAAGTTGAAAAGTTTACAAGTTTATAAGTTTACAAGTTTATAAGTTTATAAGTTTAAAGCTCTTTGCTCATTTCTCATTTCTCTTCGCTCTTCGCTCTACGCTCTCACTCCTTCCTCACATACTCTCCCATCTTCCGTATCTCATCCACCCTGTTGATGGTCAGGTAATATTCTATCAGGTTCATCACGTACTGCAGGCGTGTCTGTGCTATGGCGATCCCTGTGGCGGTCACCTGCTGCTGGGCGGTCAGGTACTCGAGGTTGCTGATGATCCCTGCCTGGTAGTTGATGCGTGCCAGCGACCAGGCCTCCCTGGCGTTCTCCAGGCGCTGGTCCTGCAGCTCCAGCATGCCGCGCAGCTCTTCCATACGGTTGACCGTCTTGGCCAGGTGTATCTGCAGCTCGCGTGACAGGTCCATCAGCTCCGTGCTGAGCGAGTGTGTGATGGCTTCCGACCTCATTTTCTCCTGCCTGATCCTGCCCCACTGGTAAATAGGTATGGCTATGCCGGCGCTGAGGAGCCAGTAGTTGCCGTCGCCGGTGGGGTCACCGTCGGAAAAACGGCCTGCGCCGGCCGTAAGATGAGGCCACTGCTGTGCCGACACCATGCCTGTCTGCAGCTCCTGTGTGCGTATGCGGGAGAGGTACACCTGGTAGAGCGGATTGGCCTGTACCAGCGTATCGCCGACACCTGCCACGGTCATCTCGTTTATCAGCCTGGCGGCATCGATGTGTATCAGCTCCAGGGAGTCGTTCACCGGCATGCCTGTGAGGGCTGTCAGCTCACGCATCAGGTTGCGTATGGTCATGATGATACGGGCCTTGTCCACCGTCACGCGGTTGATCTCGGCCTCTGTCTGGAGGATGTCCATGCGGGTGCGCACGCCGGCGTTCCAGAGGGATTGGGCCACCACGAGATGATCTTTCAGGAGGGTGATACGGTCGTCGAGCAGCTGCACCTCTTTCCGCTGCTGCAGGATGCTCATGTACAGGGATACCGCCCGGCTGATGTCGTCCAGGCGTGTCTTCTCCTGCTGCAGCCGGGCGGTGACCACCT
>CAZYQV010000091.1:0-2912 GCA_964649775.1 uncultured Rikenellaceae bacterium | reverse complement strand
AAAACGGGCAAGACGAAGTACTCCCTCGGCAGCGTGCTCAACCATGTGCTGCTGCACCAGACCATCATAGGCCTGGAGGCCAAGAAGCAGCTGGAGAAAGCCAACGAGAAAAAGCCGGATGTTGTCATCGGCTGTGTAGGTGGTGGCAGCAACTTTGCCGGCCTGGCCTTTCCCTTTATGCTGGACAAGATCAACGGCGACGACATAGAGATCATCCCGGTGGAGCCGGCCTCGTGTCCCACACTGACAAGGGCACCCTATCATTACGATTTCGGTGACAATGCCGGTCTCACGCCCCTGCTGGCTATGCACACCTTGGGCCACGGTTTCATCCCGCCGCCTATCCATGCCGGCGGACTGCGTTACCACGGTGTGGCACCGCTCATTAGCCATGCGGTCAATCTGGGCCTGGCTACCCCTCAGGCACTGCACCAGCTGGAGTGCTATGAGGCTGCCATGTTGTTCGCCCGCACCGAGGGTATCATCCCCGCCCCGGAGACCAGCCATGCCATCGCACAGACCATCCGCGAGGCAAGAAAAGCCAAAGAGGAGGGAAAAGAGAAGGTCATTATCTTCAACTTCAGCGGCCACGGCCTGATGGACCTGGTGGGCTATGACAATTATATCCACGGTCGTCTCAAAGACTATGCCCTCAGCCAGGAAGAGCTGGATAAGTTCACTGCCGACATACAGCAGTTCCCCGAGCCCAAAACCGACTGATCATCACCCTTCTTGCACTGTAAAGAGTTTTTCCCGGTTTCCGTGCCGGGAAAAACTTTTTTTTTAACTTTACCTTTGTAAAAATACCGGAATACCATGGCACAAAAAGGTATCGATCTGTCCAGGGTGATGATCCTGACGGTGAACCCGCGCCCCGACTATACGAAGATCGCCGTTTACCGGCTGGAGAAGATCATCTTCCTGAAGATGATTCGTCATCCTGCCGAAGAGCTGGCACGTTTCGACGGGGTGCTGGAACAGGAAGAGTACAGAAGCAACGAGATCGTGCATGCGCTGGAGGAGAATGAGATCAACTTTGAGGATATCCTCATGGTCCTGGGGCGGGGCGGACTGATCCACCCTGTCAGGTCGGGACTGTACGAGGTGAACAGGCAGATGAAGGAAGACCTGAAGAACTTCAACGAGCTGGTGGAAGATGTGGTCAACCTGGGCGGACTGATCGCCGACAACCTGGCCCGCCGTTTTCCGAATGCCAAAGCTTATATCGCCGACCCTGTGGTGGTGGATGAGTTCGATGAGATCGCCCGTGTCTCCGGTCATCCCCTTTTCGAGAGGAAATCCATTTTCCATGCCCTGAACCAGAAATACATTGCCCGCATGTATGCCCGTTCCATCGGCAGGAAATACGACGAGCTGAACCTCATCGTGGTCAACCTGGGCGGAGGGATCACCGTGGGCATGCACTACCACGGCAAGGTGGTGGACGCCACCTACGGCTATGACGGCGATGGTCCTTTCTCGGCCATCGGCAGCGGCTCGCTGCCGGTAGGGGATGTGATACGTACCGCTTACAGCGGCAAATACACCATGGAGGAGATGCTGGAAATGGTAAGGGGCAAGGGGGGCATGGTGGCTTACCTGGGTACCCAGAGCGGTTATGAGGCTGAAAAACTTGCCGAAACAGGCGACCGTCAGGCCCTTTTCATCTTTGAGGCCATGGCTTATCAGGTATCCAAAGAGGTGGGGGCCATGTGCATGACCATCAGGGAGGATGTGGATGCTATCCTGGTCACAGGTCCTATGGCCAACAGCAAGTACCTGATGAAATACCTCATGGAACGGCTGCCCAAAGTGGCTGAGGTGCATGTATACCCCGGCGACGACGAACTGGAGGGATTGGCCTATTATGCTTATCTGTATCTTAAAGGAGAGATAGAGCTGCAGGAGTACAAACCCTGACCTGCAGTTGATCCGTAACGTTTTTCAAAGGAAAATATCATGAGACTTCTTTTCCGGATGATCCCTGTACTGGTCCTTTTTGTTCTGTTCGCTGTGCGGGGGGAGACCACCAAGCCCGGGCAGGGATCATCTCGCTCCGTGACGGCAGGGCCTTTCTTTCAGAAAGATACTTCAGGGGTGATCGTTATCAGGATCTACCGGGATTCGGTGAACAACGGGAACGGAACATACCTGCCCCTGGAAGCCCGTGTGGTGGAGGGGAAGATCATCTCGGTATTTGTGGATGGCAATGAGACGGAGCCGGATGCTCCCCTGCTGCCTCTCATGACTCTGAACACCCTCCTGATGAGGGAAAAAGAACTGAAAAATGAGCTCTTTCAGCTCATGAACAGAATCACTGACCTGAAGAAAGAGCTGGACTCACTCAGCAATGCCCCTTTCATGGTGGCGGGTCATCTCTTGCCCACCGGCGAAGATCCGCATGAAATGGTCATGGCCGTGATAGAAGAGGAGCAGGCCGGAGCGGAACCTCCTGCCGACACCCTGCAGCAAGAGCCCGTGATGCCCCCGGATACGCGCATCGACTCCCTGATGACGGTTTTGCTCAACCTCAGGGCCATGAGGGACGAGAACACAGGAGTGATGAAAGAAAAGCTGAAGATGCTCAGGAAACAGGAGGAGGAGCTCAGGGAACAGCTGAGAAAGATCGATGAGAGGTTCGACCACGAGGAGAGGGTGATCCCCGACCGGAAAGAGAAAAAGAAGAAAGGCAAAAGCAGAAAAAAAAGGTGGAAACCAAAAAAGAACAGATCCTGAGCCTTTTATGGGACATGCTGCTGCCCGGGGAAAAGGGACGGAGCATCCATTCAGGAATTTTTCATATATTTAGTCGGTCCAAAAGGAGAGATGATGAAAAAAAGAGGGAAGATCATAATAGTGTCGGTGCTCGTGATGATGCTTATATTTGTTCTTCCCGGTCTGTTCGTCAAAAA
>CAZYQV010000090.1:0-3387 GCA_964649775.1 uncultured Rikenellaceae bacterium | reverse complement strand
GCATCGCTGATATAGCCGCTGATCGTATGTTTTTGCTGGCCGGACACAGGCACAACGACAACGGAAAAAAGAAAGAGAACAATAATTTTTTTCATAAAATGACATCCGCCTTAACCATGGAAATATACAACATCAGCAACTCTTACCCTACAATTTTTCCAAGAAAATCACCGTTCAGTTGATAGATTGCCCACTGTTTTACATCTTTGCCTGTCAGAAAACAACAATTTCCGGTATGGACTCCGGTTCTTTTAAAAACATATTCGACAAATATTACGACAATATCCGCAACTTCCTTTATTACAGATCGGGTAATATTGAGACAGCCGAAGACCTGGTGCAGGATGTTTTCCTGCGGTTATGGGAAAACAGGGAGAAGATACGGGAAGAAAGCGTGGGAGGATACCTTTATACCATTGCCGCCAATCTCATCAAAAACCATTACCGCCGCAATGAGATCTCGTACCAGTTCATCAACTCCCTGACACAAAAAAACAACAGCGAGTCACCGGAGTTTCTCATGGAAATGCAGGAGTTCGACCACCGTCTGCAGCAGACCCTGGCGGCCATGCCGGAAAAAAGCCGTGATGTGTTCCTGATGAACCGCATCGACGGGCTCACCTACGGGGAGATCGCCGATCGCCTGCAGCTGAGCATCAAAGCCGTGGAAAAGAGGATGCACAAAGCACTTTCGTTTCTGAAAGAGCATCTGGACATAAAAATATAGTGATCATGTCAGGAAAAGGGAAAATAAAAGGCCAGGACGACCGCCGCAAGGAAGATCTCTCATCGAGAGCCTCCTCTTTGGCCGGTCATTACCGGGTGCCTGCACGTCGCAGCAAGGAGGAAGCCTGGGCGTTGCTGCAGGAAAAGATAGGGCGTGAAGCCTCCGCATCCCCTCCTTCCCGGAGCCGTTCTCTCCGCCGCACCCTCCTGCCGGTGGCTGCCTCACTCCTTCTCCTGGTGGCTGCCGCCGCCTGGCTCCTTCTCTCCACCGTCACCGTCACCGTGCCCCGCGGCAGGCAGATGAGCATCACCCTCCCCGACGGCTCTGCCGCAACGCTGAACGCCGGCACCCGTCTCAGCCGCCACCGTTTTTTTGCGGCAAGAAGGGTGAAGCTCACCGGCGAAGGATATTTTCATGTCACCAAAGGACCCGGCTTCCGGGTGGTCACCCCCAACGGCACCGTCACGGTAAAGGCACCCGCTTCAATGTCCTGTCGCGGGAAGAGATGCTGGATGTGGCCTGTTACGGCGGTGAGGTAGCCGTCATGCCGGCAGCAAAAGGGAAAAGCGTATCCCTGAAAAAAGGGGAAGGCATAAAGTTTGTTGCAGGAGAGGGGGAAAAGTATTCCCTCACAACGGATCAGGCGGGGCCCGCCTGGAAAGAGGGCTTGTTCCGCTTCCGCAATGTTCCGTTGCAGGAGGTGCTCGACGAAATGGAAAGACAATTTGATATCGATATCGTTTACCACGGCAGCGGAGAACGTTATTATACGGGAGCATTCAGGAACGACTCCCTGGAAAAAGCACTGAAGATGGTATGTATCCCCATGGACCTCGAATATGTTATCAGGGATGACCACCAGGTCGTCCTCAACCCGGCAGAATAAGATGGTCAAAAAAACAGCGTTGGTCCTTCTGTTGTTCGTGATGGTCAGGCTCCTCTCCGTTGGTCAGGCGCCGTCTGTCGTCCTCTCCTGCCACGAGCGGCCGCTCTCTGCAGTGCTGCAGGAGCTCTCGCAGCAGTATGCTTTGCGTCTGGCTTACGACAACCGGCTGCTTGACACTATCTTCGTCACACGGGATGTTGCTGCCCCCAATGCAGAAGAGGCGCTGAAGAAGCTGCTGCAGGGCACCTCTTTGCGCTACCGCATCATCGACAACACGTATGTGATCTATCCCACGAAAGGGAGCAGGCCCCGCCGGCCCGTGATCCGGGGCATCATCACCGACAGCTCCACAGGGGAAGCTCTTCCTTATGCCAACATCCTCCTGGAGGGGAGCAATACAGGCACCTCCTCCAATACCGATGGTCATTTCTCCCTGCCTGCGGGTTATCTCCCGGGAGATACGGCCCACCTCTGCATCAGATACCTGGGCTACGGCATCAGGAAGGTCTCCCTGACGCCTGCCGACTACGGACGTCCCCTCAGCATCGAGCTCACCCCGGAGGCCGTCTCCCTCGACGACGTGGCCGTGCGGAAGAGCGACGACCCTCCCGTCGAAACAGGCAAGGAGGTGGGGGAGTACATACTCAACCCCGGCAAGCTCGTCGCCCTGCCCAACATGGGCGAGGTGGATATCTTTTCCCTGCTGCAGCTCCTCCCCGGCATCTCTGCTTCCAACGAGGCGGTCACCGGCATCTCCCTGCGGGGCAGCACTGCCGACCAGAACCTCCTCCTTTTTGACGGTTACTCCCTCTACAAGCAGGATCACTGTTTCGGCCTCTTCAGCTCCGTCAACCCCAATGTCATCAAGAACATACGGGTCTACAAGAGCGCTTTCGAACCCCGTTACGGCGGGAAAGTAGGGGGCGTGGTCGATATCACCGGAAAAACAGGCAACCAGAAGAAACTCTCGGGACATGTGGGTGTCAACACCATCAGTGCCAACGCATTGCTGGAAGCCCCCCTGTTCAACAAAAAAGGCTCTTTCGTCATCGCCGCCCGCCGCTCCTTCACCGACGTGCTCTCCTCCCCCCTCTACAAGGATATCTTCAGCAGCCTCTTCGCAGGGGAGAACCTTATGATCCTGAACATCGGAGAATCACAACGCATCTACAGCCAGGAGATGGTCCCCGACTATTTTTTTTACGACATGAATGCCAAGATGACCGTGCGCATGGGACGGAAAGATGTCCTGGCGGTCAGCTTCACCACGGGAAAAGACAAACTGTTCATCAGTGATCCTGAGTTCAACTATTACAACGACAACAAATGGGGTAACGACGGGCTCAGCCTACGGTGGGGACGTCAGTGGAACAGCCGCAACTATACCGAAGTACTGATGAACTACACCTCCTATTATGATCTCTCCACAGAGACCTATATATATTACGACACCCTCACCCCGGAGGACATTTTCTATGAGAGCCTGGTCAACAACAACCGGATCAACGAGACGGGACTGCGGATGAACCACACCTGGCAACCCGGCAACCGCCACAAGCTGGAAAGCGGTCTGGAGATCAACCACACGCGTATCCGATATATCTCCGAGCTTTTTGACTCCACCAATATCTCTGATATCCTGCTGGAGAGCCTTCGTCTGTCGGGGTACATGCAATACACTTTCAGGCTTACACCGGCGGTACGGCTCGTGCCGGGCTTCCGCGGCAACTACGACCAGCAGACGGACCGCTTCTATTTCGAGCCCCGTCTGTCG
>CAZYQV010000089.1:0-2588 GCA_964649775.1 uncultured Rikenellaceae bacterium | reverse complement strand
CTCATAAACATTTTTTGGCATTGATTTTGATTATGAACTTATGTTCATTATATTTGCAAACAAAAAAATAATTAAAGGAGGAAAAATTATGTATAACAACGAAAGAGGATTCGGAAGAGGCATGGGTGCCGGCCGTGGCAGGGGCATGGGCTCCGGAAGAGGTATGGGTTTTGGCGAAGGCCGGGGCATGGGTCTCGGAGAAGGCCGCGGACTGGGTCGCGGAGGCGGCCAGGGCCGCAATAAAGGCGGGGCCTATGGTCCCGACGGCTATTGCGTATGTGCCAAATGCGGCACACGCGTACCGCATGAGCGGGGTGTGAAATGCACCACGCTGAAATGCCCCAAATGCGGGCACACCATGATCCGTGAGGAGTTGCTCGAAGACAAGCGCAAGAAGCAATGAGGAGTTATCTGGATTGCATCCCCTGTTTCATGTCCCAGACGCTGCGTGCGGGCAGGCTGGCACATCTGACGGATGAGGAGATCAAATCGCTGCTCGACAAGGTGGGGGCGATGATCGCAGAGATCCCGATGGAGAACACGCCGCCGGAGACAGGAGCTGTAATTTACGGGCTTATCCGCGAGAAAACCGGCCGGGAGGATCCTTTTGCCGACGTGAAAAAAGAGAGCATCCGGGAGGCGCTCTCCTTATACCCTGCGCTGGAGAAGAAGATCAGCTGGTCGAAGGATCCTCTGCTGGCGGCAATACGTCTGGCCATCGCAGGCAATGTGATCGACTTCGGGGTGAACAAGACGTATGATCTGGAAAAGGAGATCGAGAAGATCATGCACCAGAAGTTTGCCGTTTTCGACTACCTGGAGTTCAAACAATCTCTGAAAAGAGCGAAATCGATCCTCTACCTCGGGGACAATGCAGGCGAGTCGGTGTTTGATCGCATCCTCATCGAAGAGATGGGCAAGCCTGTCACGTATGTGGTCCGGGAGATACCGGTCATCAATGATGTTACCCGCGAAGATGCCGTAATGTCGGGGCTGGACCAGGTGGCGGAGATCGTCTCGTCGGGGTCGGAAGCCCCCGGCACCATCCTGAAGATGTGTTCTCCGGAATTCAGGAAAAGAATGGAGGAGGCGGATATGATCATCAGCAAAGGACAGGGCAACTACGAAGGATTGTCAGACACTGATCTCCCTGTTTTCTACCTCCTGAAGGTAAAATGCCAGGTCATTGCCCGGGATATCGGGGTAAAAGAAGAAGATATCATCTTAAAATACTCACATCACCACCAACAAACATAACATAAAAAAAGACCGGTATCATCATCCCCGGGATCAAAAAGATGTGACCCTCCCCCCCTCTTCTTCTGAAAATCCGGAGAAATATCCCACGTCTCTTTCCTTTTGCATAAAATAGGTATTTAAATACCTATTTAAATGCCTATTTAAATAGGTATTTATTTTGCGGTCTCTTTCAGCGCAGCATTGCGCAGGCTGTTGAAATACACGGCAAAAGGCCGGTAGGCCAGATGCGACCATTTGGAGAAAGGCACCTCGATCATCAGCATCGGGAAAAGGATCATCAGGTGCAGGACATAGGTATAGTAGGTGGCATAGGGAAGCCCGCTGATGCGGAAGATATGCACCAGGATGCCGGTGATCACGGTGCCGGAGAGGAGGATAAGGAAGGTCCAGTCGGTATAGTGCGTATGTTTATTGTTCTCCTGGTCTTTTTTGATCCTGCCATAGACAAAGAAAACAAGGCCGAAAGCCAGCCCGAAGGTGGCATAGTACCCCAGCAGGCGCTGGGGGTGCCACCAGGGATGGATGGTATCGGTCTGGAACCATTCCAGGAAGACCACGATCATGGTGAAGAGCAGCACATACCCCGACATGAGCAGCCAGTGGGAGATCCAGTAGGGTGAGACCTTCAGCTCTTTTCTGCCGATCTTTGTGGTGCGGGTGCTCTTCGAGAAGCGCCACTGGGTGGCGAAGTGGAAGATCAGCTCCCACAACTGCGTAAAGTAGAGCCTGAAGGGTACCCTGATCTTCTGTGGTCCGCGGAACACCTTCAGGTACATCCGGAATATATTGGATATCAGGAAGAAGGAAAGCACCCCGGCCATGATCCAGTCGCCCATTTCTATTCTCTTCCAGGGGGCAAAAGTATTGAGCTTTACGCCGCCCCGGGCGGTCAGCTCGGTGGTCATAGGACCGTGAAACAGGATGAAGAGCACCAGGATGAGTGCTGCCAGCAGGAAAATGGCTGTCAGCTCCCACACCTTGGAGGTATAGAACCTCCGGGACAGACCGGTCCAGTCGTACGCAGCGGTAAGATACCGCCGGAGCGACATCATCAGCTCGCCCGGCTCGGCCTGCCGGGGACAGGAGGTGCTGCATTCACCGCAGTAATAGCACAGCCACGGGTCGAGGGAAGCCTGTATATCCTTCTCCAGGCCCAGCACACCATACCTGACCATCTTGCGCGGAAAGGCGTTCTCCTCATCCGACAAGGTGCAGACAGCCGTACAGGTACCGCAGTTATAGCAGGCTGTCAGGTCAAAAGCTCCAAAATCCTTCAGCTTCTCCGAAAAATCCAGATCTATTTTTGCCATCTCAAAACAATATTTTCG
>CAZYQV010000088.1:0-3971 GCA_964649775.1 uncultured Rikenellaceae bacterium | reverse complement strand
GATAAAGCGATAAAGCGATGAGGAGAGGGGGCGATGAGGAGATGAGGCGATGAGGAGATAAGGCGATGAAGCGATGAGGCGATGAGGCGTCGATAAAGCGATCTTTGGAAAGGAGAAAGAATCCGGAATTTATCATTAAATTTGCCGGACTTTTAATAATCGGATAAAAAAAGAGAAAGAAAGATGAGAAAAGTGATATGGCTGATGGCATTGGCGGCGGTTCTGCTGGTGTCCTGTGGTAACAGCAATGAGTTCCGTATTGAGGGCACCCTCGACGGAGGTGCCGGCAAGCAGATAAGGCTTGACCTGGTGGAGGGGAATCAACTCCAGGCGGTCGACTCGACGGTGCTTGATGACAAGGGGCATTTTGTCCTGAAAGGGGTGACGGAGCAGCCCACCTTCGGGGTCGTGCGTACGCCGGCCAACCAGATGCTCATGGTGATCATCCATCCCGGCGACCGCATCGTGGTCAACGGCAGTTATGCCGGCCTTGAGAAGGAGCATACCGTTGAAGGGTCGGAGGACACCCGTTTGTTCGAGGAGTTCAGGGTACATCTTCAGGGAAATGTCGCCAGGCTGGAGGAGATAAACAAGATCTACCGGGACAGCCTGAGGAGTCCCAATATTGCGGCGATCACCAAGGACCTGCGCGACCGTTCCATGCAGGTGATCGACGAGCAGAAAGCCTATACCAAACAGTTCGTGAACGAGCATGCCGGCTCTCTGGCCTCTTTGCTGGCGTTGTACCAGCAGATCGCTCCCGGGATGTACATCATGGATCCTATGGAAGACATGGACTATTATGAGAAGGTGGACTCAGCCCTGAACCTCCTTTATCCCGAGGCGGATCCTGTGATCACTTTCCACACACAGATCGCCGAGCTGCGCAGTCGCAAGAAGCAGCAGGAGCTGGAGGAGCAGTTGCTGGGCACGGGCAAGGTGCCCCCCGACATTGCCCTGCCGGATCCGCAGGGCGATACGCTGCGTCTCTCCTCTTTGCGGGGCAAGGTGGTGTTGCTGGATTTCTGGGCTTCGTGGTGCAGCCCCTGCCGGCGGGAGAACCCCAACCTGGTGCGTAACTATGAGAAATACCACCAGAAAGGATTTGAGATCTTCCAGGTCTCTCTCGACCGCACCAAAGAGGCATGGCTCAAAGGCATCGAAGCGGATCATCTGGACAAGTGGTATCATGTGAGCGACCTGGGGTACTGGCAATCGGCCGTGGTCAAGCTTTATCACATCCAGGGGATTCCTGCCAACTTCCTCCTCGACAGGGACGGGAAGATCATCGCGAGGAACCTGCGGGGAGAAGCCCTGGCCGCCAAGCTGGCCGAAATTTTCGGAAATTGACAGAACAAATTAAGGAGTTTATGATCAGAAAAATAACCTTCCGTCCGAGGCAGTCCCTCGTCCTTTCGCTGGCGCTGATGCTCCTCGTGATTGTATCGTCCTGTCACCGCCATCCTTCGGCCGTGATCAGCGGCACCCTGGCCGGGGCGAAAGGAGAGATGGTCTATCTCGACAAGATGGATATCGACAAGGCTGTTCCTTTGGATTCGGTCAAAGCCGGCAGGAGCGGGAGGTTCCGTTTCCGGGTGGAGATCGACGAGCCTACCTTCTTCTTGCTGAAGGTGTCGGACAACAATTTCATCACGCTGCTCACCCGGCCGGGCGAGAAGGTGCGGGTGGAGGCCGATTCGGCTTTCCTCCCTGCCGGTTACAGGGTGACGGGCTCGGAGGGTTCCCTTCTGGTGAAAGAGCTGGACGATCATCTGCGCCAGACGGTGCACAAGACCGACTCCATCGCCCGTCTCTACCGGGAGCAGATGGACAAACCCGGTTTTGACACGCTCAAAAAGGAGCTTGACAAAGCTTACAACGAGGTGCTGCAGGCACAGCGGAAGTACACCATCGGTTTTATCCTGAAACATCTTCATTCCCCTGCTTCCGTCAAGGCGCTGTACCAGAAGATCGATCCCCAGACCTATGTGCTGTATGACCTGAAAGACCTGCAGTACATGAAGATCGTTGCCGATACGCTGAAGGTCTACTATCCCGAGGCCAGGATCACGCGGGCGCTGGTACAGGACCTGAACAAGGAGATGGCCAAGTACAACGAGCTGCGTCTGCAGAGCATGATCCGCGAAGCCAAAAAGGTGGATCTCGATATCTCCCTCCCTTCGGTGACGGGGGATACCGTCACCCTGTCGGAGGTGTGGGGCAAAGGCAACTATGTGCTGGTCACCTTCTGGGCCTCCTGGTGCCGGCAGTGTGTCAGCGAGAACCTGCAACTTAAGAACATCTACCGGAAATATCACGCAAAAGGGCTGGAGATCTATGCTGTTTCGCTGGACGATCGAAAAGAGAACTGGCTGAAGCAGGTGCGTTTTGACGAGCTCCCCTGGATCAATGTGTGGGACCCTGACCGGGTGGCAGCCAAGAAGTACAATGTGAGCATGCCGCCCGTCAACTTCCTGTACGGTCCCGGCGGCCGTATGCTGGGCCGCGACCTGCACGGCAGGGCCCTGCAGATAAAGCTGAGCCAGATCTTTGACTGAAACATCCTGTTGTGGAGAAAGGGAAAAAGACATACTTCATCTCCGACATGCATCTGGGATTGCCCACGGGCATCCCTTCCCTGGAGCGGGAGAAGTATGTGGTCCGCTGGATGGAGCAGGTGAAGGGCGATGCCGCCGGGCTGTTCGTCGTGGGAGATATCTTCGATTACTGGTTTGAGTACAAGTATGTCATTCCGAAAGGGTTTACCCGTTTTCTAGGCAAGGTGGCCGAGTTCACGGATGCCGGCATCCCCGTCCATTTTTTCACGGGCAACCACGATGTGTGGATGTTTGATTATTTTCCGCAGGAGCTGGGGGTGGAGGTACACCGCGAGCCCCTGGTGACGGAGATCGGCGGGAAACGTTTTTATATCGCCCACGGCGACGGACTGGGTCCCGGCGATCCCGGCTACAAGTTCCTGAAGAAGATCTTCACCAACAAAACATTGCAGTGGCTGTACAAGCGGCTGCATCCCAACTTTGCCACGTGGCTGGCCCTCACCTGGTCGCGTTCGCGGCGTGATCCCGAGAGTGGTGAGAAAGAGGTGGACGGCGCTTTTATGGGGGAAGACAAGGAGAAGCTGATCCTTTATGCCAAAGAGCTGGTGCAGCGGGAGCATTACGATTTCATTGTCTTCGGCCACCGTCACCTGCCGATCGATTTCCTTTTGCCCGGCAACACGCGCCTGATCATCCTGGGCGACTGGCTGGAGCATTTTTCCTATGCTGTGTATGACGGGGAGGGCATTGAACTGAAGCATTTCGATCCTTCTGCCGGGAGATAGGGCACAGAGCAAAAAAAAGCCCCGGGGTCTCCGGGGCTTTTTTCTCACAGGGGATATATCATTCATCTTTTTCCTTCTGTATGCGCATGCCGTAGAAGGACTTGTAGGCGAAGACCAGTCCGAAGAGCAGGAAGAGGATGCCGAGGACGAAGGTCCAGTCGAAAGATCCGCTTGTCTGCGCTTTTAGGCGCATGTGCACAGCGATCTCTACGGCGAGGAGGCCGAAGAGGGTGGAGAACTTGATGATGGGGTTCATGGCCACCGACGAGGTGTCCTTGTAGGGGTCGCCGACGGTGTCGCCCACGACGGTCGCCTCGTGGAGGGGTGTTCCTTTCTCCTTGAGGTCTACCTCTACGATCTTCTTGGCGTTGTCCCACGAGCCGCCGGCGTTGGCCATGTAGATAGCCGGGAAGAGGCCGAAGACGGCCAGCGAGATGAGGTAGGAGACGAAGAAGTTGGGATCGAAGAAGGCGAAGGCCAGGGTGAGGGAGAAGATGACGGCGAAGACGTTCCACATGCCGTTCTGGGCATATTTGGTACATATCCTCACCACGGCCTTGGAGTCTTCGATGCTCGACTCTTCCAGGTCGAGGTTGATGTTCTTCTTGATGAAGGCGGTGGCGCGGTA
>CAZYQV010000087.1:0-2851 GCA_964649775.1 uncultured Rikenellaceae bacterium | reverse complement strand
TTCGTTGTAGTCGCGGTTGGTGAGCTTGAGGATGGGTTTCTCCACGGTGTTGCAGAGCCATATCACCGCCTTGCGCACCATGGCGTCATCCCACCGGCACTCGCCCACCAGCCAGGGGGTACGGAAGCGTGTCAGCTCGGCGGCGGCCGCCTCGTCGAGCACCACCGTGGCGTTGTCATGCTCCTGCAGGAAAGAGGCCGGCACGTTCTCGGTGACGGGTCCCTCGACGGTCTCACGGATGATGGGGGCCTTGCCCTCCCCCCACGCCAGGAGGATCACCTCGCGCGCGCTGAGGAGGGTGCCCACGCCCATGGTGATGGCCTTGCGCGGCACGTTGTCCTCGCCGAAGAAGTCGCTCGCCGCATCGGCGATAGTGATATAGTCGAGTGTCACCAGACGGGTCACCGAATGGCGGTCGGAGCCCGGCTCGTTGAAGCCGATATGTCCCGTGCGGCCTATGCCCAGCAGCTGTATGTCTATGCCGCCGGCAGCACGTATCTCCTCCTCATACCTGCGGCAGAAAGCAGGTATCTCCTCCAGCGGCAGAGTGGCATCCGGCACATGCACATTCTCCTTCAGCAGGTCTACCTGGTCGAGCAGGTGCTCCCGCATGAAACGCACGTACGACTGCAGCTTGCCCGGAGGCATGGGATAGTACTCATCCACGTTGAAGGTGATGACGTTGCGGAAGCTAAGACCCTCCTCCTGGTGCATGCGCACCAGCTCATCGTACACCTCCACCGGCGTGGAGCCCGTGGGCAGTCCCAGCACACAGTGCTCTCCCCTTTCCGCTTTGGCACGGATGACATCCGCGATGTGGCCGGCCACCATCTTTGAGGCAGCACGGGAGCTCTGATAGATGCGTACAGGGATCTTCTCATACTTCAGCCAGTCCTCCTGCTCAGCCGGAGGCAGTATCTCTTTTCCTGAATCTAAACGAAAGGTTATCATGGTTAGTGGTTAGTGGTTAGTGGTTAGTAGTTAGTAGTTAGCAGTTAGTAGCTAGTAGTTAGTAGCTAGCAGTTAGTAGTTAGTGGTTCGTGGTTCGTGGTTCGTGCCGAGAATCTGCAAATCTTCGATTTGCTAAGATTCCCGGGCATCCTCGAAAAACTACGCAGATCAAAGATCTGCTGTTTTTCGGGATGTTTCGTGGTTCCTAAGGCGTTTTCCCGTCAATCATCGAGAGGGCAAAATGACCGGCGCCGATAAAGCCTGCCTCGTGTTCCAGGCGGGCGGCCACGACCTTCAGTTTCTCGTGACATACCGACATGGAGTTGTCGATGATCGCCTCTCGTATCAGCTGTATATAAGGCTCCCCGGCGAGGGCCATCCCTCCGCCGATGACGATCAGCTGCGGGGCGAAGATGTTAACGAGGTTGCCCAGGCCGATACCCACAAAGCGGGCGTTCTCCTTCACCGCCTCCACCGCTGCCGTCTCGCCGGCATGAAATCTCTCGAAAACGGGCAGGGCTGTCGTGACGGTCTTCGCCTCCTCCCCCTCTCTCTTGACACGCCTGTTGTAACGCTCGACGAAGGCCTGTGACGAGGCATACGACTCGAGGCATCCTTTCCCTCCCCACTTGCTGCGCGGTCCGGAAAAGTTGATGGTCATCTGCCCGAACTCCCCACTGGCATTGTTCTCACCGCGATACAGTTTCCTGTTGATGAGGATAGCGCCACCGATGCCTGTCCTCAGTGCGATAAAGATCATATCATCCACATCACGCGCCGCCCCGAACATCCACTCGGCATAACCGTACAGGGTAGCATCGTTGTCCACAAACACCGGCAGTCCGGCTTTCTCATACACCAGCTTCGCCAGCGGGATATCCCGCCAGTCGCGTATCAGCAGGGCAGACCCCCGGACAAAACCATTCTTCATGTCTACAAAACCGGGGGACCCTATGCCGATGCAGAGGGGGTTGATCTCATGCTCGGTAGCATAGGCCAGCACATCATCCACCACATCATACAGCTTGCGCAGGACAGCTGTTTTGTTGCGCTGCCGCGAATAACGGATGCGGTTGCGCCATAAGACAGCTCCGTCCTTCCGGACAATGCCGTAGTTGATGCCTGTGCGGCCCACATCAATACCGATGGCGGTGGCAAATTTATACATGGTGTTTTTTCTTGGTGCAAAGATAAAAGGAAAAATGAGTATGAAAGTCGAAAAGTCCAAAAGTCGAAGAGGATTAGGATTTAGGCCTTCCGCTCCCCGAGTGGGCTGAGCGGAGCGAAGGCTGTATCGAGGGGAGCGGAAGGAAGCTTGAAGCTCGATGTCGGAGCGTAGCGAAGATCCCTGCCTACCGGTTTACCTCCCGCCAGGGAGGCAGGCAGGCCGGTTTACCGGGGCTAGAAGCTCGAAGGTTTGAGGTTTGAAAGGGCAATAACCCCAAACGTGCCGTAAGGCACACCAAACTTCAAACGCCTGCGTCAGCAGGCATCAAACATCCCGCAGGGATATCAAACCCTGAATAAGTGGGTAACTTTAGTCACTTATAACTTCCTAATCAAAGACAATATACAACCCCACCAGTATCGCCATAAGGATCAGCGAGAGGATACGGGGGTCGCTGATGCCTGTGATCTTTCCTTTGAGGAAGGCCAGGGGGCTTTCCAGCGTGGTGGTGGCGATCTTCTCCTGCGGCGGAGGTGCCGTGGCCAGCGAGACGCCGACAAAGATCACCGACGAGATGACGAAGAGCAGGAAGCTCTGCAGCATATAAGGGATGTGCAGGCCGTCGCTGATAAGTTTGACGTCGCCGAAGACAGGGAAGTCGAGCATGAAGGCCAGGATACCCAGCAGGGAGCCGGCGATGATGGCCGTCACGGCGCCGGCGGCGTTGCCCCG
>CAZYQV010000086.1:0-5075 GCA_964649775.1 uncultured Rikenellaceae bacterium | reverse complement strand
CATACCGCCCTTTTCTTTGGCTATGTTGCCCTCATCTTCCTGATGAAGGTGGTGGCCATGGCTGTCACCAACGGTGCCGGCGGCGTGGGCGGCGTCTTTGCCCCCTCGCTGTTCACCGGCGGGGTGAGCGGCTTCTTCCTGGCCCGTCTGCTCAACCTCTTCCCGGCCATACGCGTGTCGGAGGTCAACTTCGCCCTGGTGGGCATGGCCGGCCTCATGGCGGGCGTGATGCACGCCCCCCTCACCGGCATCTTCCTGATCGCCGAGATCACCGGCGGCTATGCCCTGCTGATACCCCTGATCATCACGGCTACGGTCTCCTACCTGACCATCGTCTATTTCGAGCCGTACTCCATATATACCAAACGCCTGGCCCGGCGCGGTGAGCTGATCACGCACGACAAGGACCATGCCGTGATGGTGCTGATGGACTGGCGCCGTGAGATAGAGAAAGACCTCGTGACCGTGCATCCCGACGATACCCTCGGCCACCTGGTGGAGGCCATCTCACGCTCCCACCGCAACATCTTCCCCGTGCTGGGCGAGGAGGATACCCTCCTGGGCGTGGTGATGCTCGACAACGTCAGGGAGATCATGTTCGACAGGGATCTGTATGATAAGGTGCTCGTACGCGACCTCATGGTCAGTCCGCCGCGTTTTATCTATCTTACCGACACCATGGAGACGGTTCTGCGCAAGTTCAACGAGAGCGGCGCCTGGAACCTGCCGGTACTCGACCGCGACCGTTATGTGGGTATCCTCTCCAAGTCACGTATCTTCTCGGCATACCGCAGGATGTTGCAACAGATGAGCGAAGAGTAAAAAAAAACGGGTCCGAAGACCCGTTATTACCTGAAGAATTCTCTTATGCAGCCTGAGCAGAAGATCCTCCAGGTCCTACATATTCGGCGCTGCCGAATCCCAGAAGAGGAACGAAAATGATCCCGAGGAATAACAGACCGAGTGTGTAACCCACCCCTTTGCCGAAACTCTTGGAAAGATCATTTATCAGAATGATAAAAATGATGAAGTTAACGACCGGAATCAGCAACAGGATGATCCACCAAACAGGTCTGCCTACGATCTGGAGAAAGACAATGATGTTGTAAATGGGAATAAGAATTGCCCAACCGGGTTTTCCCGCTTTGGTGAAGATCTTCCATTCGGATGCGATAAGGAAGAGCATCACGATCGCCCAAATGATGATCATTACCGGACTCATGCCGGACAAGCCTGAAGAGTACTCAACTGAATAATCCATGATAATTTTGGTTTTAAAGGGTTAATGGTTCTACGAAGAAAAGAAAAATTACGACCTGTACAAAATGAATCGGGTTCCATTTTGACAAACAGAACCTTTTATATTGTGAACTTAATTGAGAATCTGAGGTAGAAATCCCGCACCGATCCCCAGTGCTGTCAGGATCACGGAAGCCACCAGGATCTTCAGGACGATGCCTATCAGGCTGATAACCAGCCCGGCAATGGCCAGACCTTTTCCGGTACCTCCGGCCTTCCCTGCATTTCCCAGACCGATGGCGCTGAAAATAAGTCCCAGCAACCACAACAACCACCCCAGCAGAGGGATCCATCCGAAAAACAATGTGATCAGGGCCAGGATGAACCCTGCTGTGGCCATGCCGTTGGATCTTTGTTCTGTCATGTTTCCTGCTGTCAGGGAAGGAATGTTTGTTCAAAGAAAAAGAATAATAGACAATTAAAAAAGTATCACTAAATTTTTTTTCTCTCTCTTTACCGTTTACCTTTGTTGAAAAACCATAAAGTTTATCACCGTGAAAAAAGACACCATCGTTTTTGATCTGATACGGAAAGAGTATCAAAGGCAGAAGAACGGCGTTGAGCTGATCGCTTCAGAGAATTTTGTGAGTCCCCAGGTGCTCGAGGCAATGGGGTCGGTGCTCACCAACAAATATGCCGAAGGCTATCCGGGCCGCCGTTACTATGGGGGGTGTGAGGTGGTCGACGAAACGGAGCAGATGGCCATAGACCGCCTGAAAGAGTTGTATCATGCCGAATATGTCAACGTACAGCCCCATTCGGGAGCACAGGCCAATATGGCTGTGCTGATGACCGTCCTGAAACCGGGAGACACCTTCCTGGGTCTCGACCTGTCGCACGGAGGTCATCTCTCGCACGGTTCCCCGGTCAACTCATCGGGGATACTGTACCGGCCGGTGGCCTATGGGGTAGATCCGGAAACGGGTCTCGTCGACTACGATGCCATGGAAGAGATCGCCCTGCGCGAAAAACCGAAGCTGATCATCGGGGGTGCCTCGGCCTATTCACGGGAATGGAACTACCAGAGGATGCGGGAGATCGCCGACAAGGTGGGTGCTATGCTCATGATCGACATGGCCCATCCTGCAGGGCTGATCGCTGCCGGCCTTCTCGACAACCCGCTGGATTATGCCCATATCGTCACCTCCACCACCCATAAGACCCTCCGCGGGCCCCGCGGAGGCATCATCCTCATGGGGAAAGATTTTGAAAACCCGTGGGGGAAGACCACGAAAAAAGGAGTGGTGCGCAAAATGTCTTCACTGCTCAACTCGGCAGTCTTTCCCGGCATACAGGGAGGTCCGCTCGAACATGTGATCGCCGCCAAAGCCGTGGCCTTCTGGGAAGCCCTGCAGCCCGAATTCAAAGAATATCAGACACAGGTGCGGGACAACGCCCGTGTCATGGCTGAAGAGTTCATGAAAAGAGGTTATAAGGTCATCTCCGGCGGTACCGACAACCACTCCATGCTCATCGACCTGCGCACCAAGGTGCCGGAGATCACCGGAAAACAGGTGGAGAACACTCTCGTGAAAGCCGATATCACCGTGAACAAGAACATGGTGCCGTTCGACTCCAGACCGCCCATGCAGACCTCCGGCCTGCGGGTGGGCACACCGGCAGTCACCACCCGCGGCCTCAAAGAAGAGGATATGGTCACCATCGTGGAGATGATCGATCATGTGATCATGCATATCGAAGACGAAAAGGTGATCGCAGAAGTGAAAGAACAGGTGAACGGGATGATGTCGGAGAGACCCCTCTTTGCATATTGATGAACAGGAATCGTATTTTCATCAATAAGCGCAGAGGGCTTATAAAAAGAAGTTGGTTTTTTGTGAAGTTTGTATTATTTTTAAGCAACACAAAATTACTTGGCGGTAAAGCCTATGGATAAGGAAAAACTGATATTTGTCGTCGACGATGACCCGTTTATTCTGAAGCTGGTGGAGAAAAGCCTTGAAAAAGAGGGATACCGGGTTCGCTTGTTCGAGTATGGAGAAGAGTGTCTGAAAGCACTGGACGAGGAGGTGCCTGATCTGATCGTGCTGGATTACCTGTTCACCAGCAAAGAGAAAGAGGTGATGAACGGCAAGGAGGTGTTCAGCCATATCCGGGAGCGCTTCCCTTCCATGCCTGTCATCATGCTGTCGGGACAGGACAGCGGCGGGGTGGTGTTGGAACTGGCCCGACTGGGGATGAATGATTATATCATCAAAGACAGTGCCCTGACACGTAACCTGCTGGAGTCGATCAAAGATATCCTTGAGCCGGTGGAGTGATCCCTGACCATATCTTTCATTTTATCAACACATCGGATGGAGTGGTATATGTATCCTGCAGTGGTAGGTGTGGGACTGTTGGCAGGGTTCATCAATACGCTGGCCGGCAGCGGCTCGCTGCTTACCCTGCCTTTCCTTATGTTCCTGGGCCTGCCGGCCAATATGGCCAACGGCACCAACCGCATAGCCATCCTTCTGCAGAACGTGGTGAGCGTCGGAGGTTTCCGCCAGAAGAAGGTCCTCTCTTTCCGGGAAGGTCTCTTTTTCGCCCTGCCTGCCGCCGCCGGCGCTGTGGCCGGAGCACGCATCGCCGTGCATCTTGACGAAGAGGTGATGCGCCGCACCATCGGCGTACTGCTCGTGATCATGATCTTCATCATCCTCTATAAACCCGAGAGATGGTTGCAGGGGAAGAAGATGATGATGAGCCGGAGAAGACGGATCGTCCTGATGATCCTCTTTTTCTTCATCGGGATGTATGGTGGCTTCATCCAGGCAGGCGTGGGCTTTTTCCTGCTGGCAGGACTGGTGATCGGCGCCGGTGCCGACCTGGTGAAAGCCAACGCCCTGAAAGTATTCATCATCCTGCTGTACACCCCGCTGGCACTGACTTTCTTTATGTACTTCCACCAGGTGGATTATGTCCTGGGGCTGGTGCTGGCCCTGGGCAACATGTCGGGGGCCTGGCTGGGAACGCGTGTGGCCGTGAGCTGGGGACCCCGTTTCGTACGGGTGATCCTCCTTTTCGCCCTCTTCATCTCCGCAGCCAAGCTGACCGGTCTTTTCGACTGGCTGAGCCGTCTGGCAGGATGAGAGGAGCGGCAGCGGACACTCAGAAATATTCCGGGAAAAGGAACCTGGCCGTCAGCAGGAAAACAAGCACCAGCAGGATGTAAAAGCCCAGCACACGCAGGGCCCTCATGGCTGCTTTCTTTTTGATCAGGATGGTGTGGCGGCTGATACTCCCCTTGATGAGGTTGTCCGTACGCAGCATGGTGTTCTCATTGTCAGGGATCAGGGCGATGATGCCCGCCTCCTTCAGCCTGCGCTCGGTCTCGCCCGTCTTTTGCGACGAGACCACGATCACCTCGAATCCCGGGGAAAGCATGTTGAGACGATCCAGAAAACGCAATACCTCCTTGATGGGATCTTCCGAGGTGAGATGGCGGTTGGCAACGAAGATGAGGATGCGCGGCGCCGACAGGGGCGGAGGATTTTTCTCCAGATCACTGAAAAAACGGTGCTCCGAGGTGTATGCGGCCGTATGGTACTTTTCCGGCTTATGGTAGGTCTCGATCACCTCATCATAATGATGTTTCAGCTCGTCGATGAGATAGATCCAGGCTGTCGCTTTTGATTTCTTGCTCAAAGCCATGAAGGATGCAATTAAAGAAGGTTCAAGGTAACCATTTTTATGTTCTTCTCAAAAACTACTGCCGGTTGCGAACATCGAGATCCTTTCGCAGTTGCCACCGGCCCTTGAAAAAGAAAAAA
>CAZYQV010000085.1:0-8073 GCA_964649775.1 uncultured Rikenellaceae bacterium | reverse complement strand
GGTGTCGTGGGTGGACGGCGAGGCGGTGCTCTGCACGCCGGGCAGGATCTACCGCCACTTCCGGCAGGACCTCTTCTCCAGACCGGAGAAGATACGGTATAAGCAGGAGTTCTTCAGCGGCCGCACCAACCAGTGGAAGCTCGCCGACTACGACGGCGACGGGGTGTACGACCTGCTCATCGGCGCCAGCGACTGGCGCGACTACGGCTGGGACGACGCCTACAACGACAAAGGAGAATGGACCCACGGCCCCCTGCACGGCTATGTCTATTGGGTCAGGAATACGGGCACCAACGGGAAACCGGAATACGGCCATGCAGAACATATCCTGGCCGACGGTAAGCCGGTGGATGTATACGGCAAGCCCTCGCCCAACCTGGTCGACTGGGATGGTGACGGCGACCTGGACCTGCTCTGCGGCGAGTTCCTCGACCGCATCACCCTCTTTGAGAACACCGGCACACGCACGGCCCCACACTATGCCGCAGGGCGTTATCTCGAAGCGGAGGGCCGCACCCTTCACCTGGAGCTGGAGATGCCCGAGGTGGTGGTGTACGACTGGGATCATGACGGAGACCCCGACATCGTCGTGGGCATGGAGGACGGCCGTGTGCTCCTCGTAAAGAACAAGGGAAAGGGCGACGACGGTATGCCGCGGCTCACGCCGCCCGTCTATTTCCGGCAGGAGGCACAGTATGTGATGTGCGGCGCCCTGGCCACCCCCTGTGCCACCGACTGGGACGGCGACGGCGACCAGGACATCATCGCCGGCAATACGGCCGGCTTCCTCGAGTTCTTCGAGAACCTGGGCGGCGGCGCCACACCCCGCTGGGCAGCCCCCGTACGCCTGAAAGCCGGCAACGAGGTGTTCCGCACCATGGCCGGCAGCAACCTCTCCATACAGGGTCCCGCCGAAGCCAAATGGGGCTACTCGGTGCCCTACGTGGCCGACTGGGACATGGACGGCCTGCCCGACATCCTCCTCAACGACATCATCGGCAGGATCCTCTGGCTCCGCAACAACGGCACACGCGATCATCCTCTCCTGGAGGAGGCACGCCCCGTGCAGGTGGACTGGCCCGGCACGCCGCCCAAACCGGCATGGAACTGGTGGGACCCCGCCCCCCGCGAGCTGGCGGTGCAGTGGCGCACACGCCCCGTCGTCAAAGACCTCAACGGCGACGGCCTCAACGACCTGATCATCATCGACCACGAGGGCTATCTCAGCTATTTTGAGCGTAAGAAAAAGGACGGAAAGCTGATCCTCAAGCCGGGACAACGCATCTTCCTCAACGACAAAGGCACGCCTCTGCGTCTCAACGACGGGAAGGCCGGCCACAGCGGCCGCCGTAAGATCGACCTGGTCGACTGGGACGGCGACGGCGACCCCGACCTGCTCATCAATACCGTCAATGCCGGCCTGTACCGCAACATAGGGGAGAACGGTAAATTCGTATTTAAGTGGGAGGGCGATCTCTCCCGCGCCGTCCTGGGGGGCCACAGCACCTGCCCCACCACCGTCGACTGGAACGGCGATGGCATCCCCGACCTGCTCATCGGCGCCGAAGACGGGTTTTTCTACTACCTGCCCAGAAAATCATGGGACGAGATGCAATAGCCGGGCCTTCTGCGCCCTGCGCATAACTATTAAAATCTTACAACAATGCGTACCCTCACTTTCTTCTTCCTCATGATACCTGCGGTGCTGTCCGCCCAGCAGACCGCGACCCTTCTCCTCTCCGGACCGGATGCGGCCAACACCGTCGAGTGGGAGTTCATGGTCGACGGCGGCCGCCGTGCCGGCGTATGGAGCCGCATCGCCGTGCCCTCCTGCTGGGAGCTGCAGGGCTTCGGCACCTATAACTACGGCAAGGACAAGACGAAGGCCTCGGAGACGGGTTTCTACCGCACACGTTTCGCCGTGCCGTCGGCGTGGCAGGGCCGGCGTATCTTCATCGTCTTCGGCGGCGTGCAGACCGACACGGAGGTGAAGATCAACGGCCGGCCGGCCGGTCCTGTGCATCAGGGAGGCTTCTATCAGTTTGAATATGACATCACGGAGCTGCTCCACCCCGGCGACAGTAACCTCCTGGAGGTGACCGTGCACAAGATGTCGTCCGACGAACGCATCAACCTGGCGGAACGGCGCAGCGACTACTGGATCTTCGGCGGCATCTACAGGCCCGTATGGCTGAAGGCCGTGCCCCAGGAATACATCGCCCGCACCGCCGTCGACGCCCGCGCCGACGGCACCTTCAGGATAGCGGTATACCCGGGACATACGGAGAAAAAGTGCCGGGTGAGGGTGCGGCTCCTCGACCTGCAGGGCCGCCCTCTGGGTGATCCTCTTGAGCAAACAGTAAAAACGAAAGATACGTTCGTCCTGCTCGCCGGCCGCGTCACCGGCCACAAGAGCTGGAGCGCCGAGAGCCCGCACCTTTACTATGCGGATGTGTCGCTGCTGCGGGACGGAGAGGTGCTCCACACCGTGCGGCAGCGTTTCGGCTTCCGCACCTTCGAGGTGCGGGAGGGGGAAGGCCTCTTCCTCAACGGCCGGCGCATCGTCCTGAAAGGATGCGACCGCCACAGCTTCCGCCCGGCGACGGGCCGCGCCCTCAGCCGCAAAGACTGTTACGACGACGTCATGCTGTTGAAGGAGATGAACATGAACGCCGTGCGTATGTCGCACTATCCTCCCGACCCGTGGTTCCTCGACTACTGCGACGAACAGGGTATCTACGTGCTGGACGAGCTGGCCGGATGGCAGAAGCCGCCCTACGACACACCCACGGGGAAGAGACTGGTGAGGGAGATGGTGACCCGCGATGTCAACCACCCCTCCATCCTCTTCTGGGACAACGGCAACGAGGGGGGCTGGAACACCGCCCTCGACGACGAGTTCGCAAGATACGACCTGCAAAAACGCACCGTCCTGCATCCCTGGGCACTCTTCGGCGGCATAGACACCGACCATTATGAGAGCTACGAGAGCGTGCAGCAGAAGCTGAAGAGCGGCCATATCTTCATGCCCACCGAGCACCTGCACGGTCTCTATGACGGCGGCCTGGGCGCCGGCCTCGACGACTACTGGCGCCTGATGTGGGGCAACCCTCTCACCGGCGGTATGTTCCTCTGGGCCTTCGCCGACGAGGGGGTGGTGCGCACCGACGAGAGCTGCCGCATCGACGTGGACGGCAACCACGCCCCCGACGGCATCCTGGGGCCTCACCACGAGAAAGAGGGCAGCTTCTTCACCATCCGCGAGATCTGGTCGCCCGTATATATCGAGACGGGCGACACCCTGCCGCACAACTTCCCCATGAGCATACCGCTGGAGAACCGTTTCGACTTCACCTCGCTGAAGCAGTGCTCTTTCTCCTGGCAGCTGGTCACCCTGCCGCTGCCGTCACAGGCCGTCACCGCAGAGCAGGTGCTGGCCGAAGGCACCCTGCCCGGACCCAACGTCCCGCCCCACAAGAGAGGGTGGCTCCACCCGCCCCTGCCGGCAGAGGCGCTGGCAGCAGCCGGCCTCTTCCGCCTCACCGCCCGCAACCCGCAGGGCCGCCTCCTCAACACCTGGTCGTGGAAACTGAAAGAGAACAGTGTCACTGCTGCGAAAATCATCCATCCCGGAGGTAGCAGGCCACAAGTACTGAATAATGACACCTCCTTTGCCGTCCGCTCGGGCAGCTATACCTTTTTCTTCGACAAGCGTGCCGGCACCCTGCAGCAGGTGATGCAGGGAGATCATGTCATCCCTTTCGGGCAGGGGCCTTTCGTGGTTCCGTTACGAAAAGCCACACCCCGTATCATGCCCGTGACCCGAATGGTCGCAAACGACAGCTCCGTCGCCATCGTCACCGGTCATCATCCCTTTTTCCGCTCTCTGCGGTGGACCGTCCTGGCGGGCGGATGGCTGCAGCTGGACTATGCTTTTCGTTATGAGGGAGAGGTCGACTACCTGGGCATCAGCTTCCGTTATCCGGAGAGCCGTATGACCGGCATGCGCTGGCTCGGCAAAGGCCCTTACCGTGTGTGGAAGAACCGTCTCAAAGGGGCTGCGACGGGTGTATGGCAAAACCGCTACAACAGCTTTGCGCCGGCCACGGCCTGGGACTATCCCGCGTTCCCCGGCTATTACGGAGACTTCTCCTGGGTGGTCTTCGAGACGGCCGACGGCCCGCTCACCGTCGTCACCGACAGGGACTCGCTCTTCTTCCGTGTGTACCGCCAGCCCGAAGGGTATGAGCCGCGTCATGCGAAGATGATCTGGCCCGCCGGCGACATCTCTTTCCTGCATGCCATCCCGCCCATCGGCACCAAGTTCCTCGACCCCGGCCGTCTGGGGCCGCAGGGAGAGAAAACCAAAGCTTCGGGCCTCTATGAAGGAAGACTCTTTTTCTATTTCGGGGAGCTCTGACCCAACACGGCCTTCTCGCTCTCCTGCCAGCCGTAACGGACAGCCCTGGCCGCAAAAGCATGACCTTCCGGCACATGCACCGGTCCTGTATAGAGCTGCCAGGGCCCTTCGTCGAGGCGGTAGCCGAGGGAGGCGCCTTCCTCCGGGCAGGTGACCACCACCTGATCACCATGGCGGGTGATCTGCGGCGCCGGCGTCACCGGCCGTTTTCCGCCGGGGTAGAAGCGCTTCACCATCTCATCCTCGGTCACCTCGCTCCAGTCGCCGATCCTGCCGAGCCAGTCGTCCAGGGCCCCGCGCATACGTTTCAGCACCGCCGCATAAGCGGTGTCCCCCGCCACATTGTGCAGCTCCAGCGGGTCTTTCTTCAGATCATAGAGCCGCTCCTCGCCCGTCGGCTCGAACCACAGCCGCTGCTCCGGCGACAGCTCCCCCTTGTCGAGCATCACCCACATCTGCCGCATCATCTCTATATTGTCGCGGAAGGCGATATGTGACCCGTCGGGCACCTGCGGGTACCAGCTGCGGATATATTTGTAGGCCGTATCCCGGACGGCCCGCTGGCGGTAGTAGACCTCGTCCATACGGTCCTTGGCGGCATAGATATACTGCCGCACCGAATCGGAGAGCAGGCTGATCCCCTGCATATAATCCGGGATGGGCGCCCCGGCGAGGTCCAGGAAGGTGGGGGCCATATCGACGAAGCTGATCAGCCGGCTGTCGACCGTGCCGGGCTTCACCCCCCCGGGCCGGAAAGCCTCCGGCCAGTAGATGATCATCGGCACCTCCAGACCCGAGTCGGTGAGGTCGCGCTTGGCCCGCGGCAGACAGTCGCCATGGTCGGTGGTCCACACCACGATGGTCGACTCCCACAGCCCGTCCCGCTTCAGCCGCTCCAGGATATTCCCCACAAGGGCATCCATGGCATTGATGTTCCGGTAGAAACGGGCGATATCGGAGCGGACGGTCTTCGTATCGGGATAGTAAGGAGGCAGCAGGATCTTCTCCGGGTCCACCGCCACTCCTTTGATGCCCAGACTCCGCGACATCAGCATCGCCGGCCGCAGCACCTGGATCATCAGGTGCATCATGCTGTGGGGCCAGTGACCCAGCGGGGTGAAGAGACCTGTCTCGTGCGTCTCCATCATGTTGATCATGCCGAAGAAGGGTTGTCCTTCCTTCCTGCTGCGCCACAGGTTATTGTCGTCTTCCGCATCCCAGATGGTAAAAGGCCCTGTCCCGGTGCGCATGTGGCTGAACTGGTAGTCCTCCTTGGCAAGGTTGAACGTGTAATACCCGGCGGCACGCAGCAGCTCGGGATAGCCTTTCACCTGCGGTGGCGGCACACAGTAGTAGCTGCCGGCAGGACGGCTGTCCGTACGCATGTGCTGCCCGCCCATGCTGATCTGGTTCATGCCCGTGATGAGGGCCGCCCGGCTGGGCGCACACACCCCCGCCGTGGTGAACACCCGCGTATAACGCACCCCCGCCGCCGCCAGGCGGTCCAGCGTGGGCGTCTGTGCCAGCGAGTCGCCGAAAGCCCCCACACGGGGACTCATATCCTCGGCCACCAGGAAAAGGATATTGGGCCGCTCCGGCAACGGCCGGGAGGCCACCTCACCCGGAGGATACTGCCAGGGCTTCAGCTTGAAGGATTTGTTATACAACATAAAGATGCCGGCCCCCACGATCAGGAACAACACCAGCAACAAGCCGGCCAGCCATTTCAGAAGTTTTTTCATCGTAATAATTATTAAGAGATACTATCGAGACATATATATTCCTTCAGCAAGGGACTCCGCCACGGGACAACCGGCAAACCATTCATAAGATTATCTGCAGAGGATTCCTGTATTCATATCCAATAAAATATTAAAGATACTGAAATCCCCGAAGGAAAGAAAATAAATATACAGTCTCTAAAAACAGGCAGAACTTTGTATCTTTACCAGTGACTTTTACATTCCGGATAATCCTTTCGTGATGATAAAGCAACTTTATTTCCTCCTGTTTTCTCTTTTTTTCTTTCTTTTTCCCGGTTGTCATTCCCTGAGACACGAAAAAGCCACCGCTCTGCGTTGCGAATATGTTGTCGACCCTGTCGGGGTGGATATCAGCATTGCCCATCCCCGTCTCAGCTGGCAGCTGACCATGACGGAAAACGGACAGCGACAGACGGCCTGGCAGGTGCTCGCAGCTACCCGCCCCGAGCTTCTCAAGGAGCACGAAGCCGATTTGTGGAACAGCGGCAAGGTGATCTCGGACCAGTCGACACAGGTAGCTTACGGCGGCAAGACGGTGCCGCCATGCACAGAGGTATGGTGGAAGGTGCGGGTGTGGGACCGCCACGGACGGGCCTCGGCATGGAGCAAGGCGGCACACTGGGAGACAGGCCTTGCGCCTGACGACTGGCAGGCATCGTGGATAGGCTCACCCCTCCCCCCGCAAAAAACGGGCGGGCCCAACCCGGCATATTACTTCCGCCGCGAGATCGACCTCCCCGCCCCGTCACACCATGCAAGGGCATACATCAGCGGACTGGGATACTACGAACTGTACATCAACGGCAAAAAGGTAGGCGACCATGTCCTCGCCCCCAATCTGTCCAACTACGGCTATCGCGATACCGGCAGCTTTCCTTTCGAAGAGGCACGCAATATGTCCTGCCGTATCTACTACGAAACTTATGATATCGCCCCTTATCTGCAGAAAGGCACAAACACTTTGGGGATCATCGTCGGGAACGGTTTTTTCTACAGAAACGAAGACAGTCTGAACAAAATTTTCAGCTATGGTCTCCCCCGGACTATTGCACGTTTTGAGATAGGAACCGATACGGGGAAGATAACCCTTGTCACCGATACTTCCTGGCATACAACCACAGGACCTCTTTTGCACAACGGGGTTTTTACGGGAGAGATCTACGACGCGCGCCGCGCGATGCCGGGATGGGCCCGCCCGGGCTATGACGACACCGGGTGGTCACCCGCGGTGATCCGGAAAGCTCCCGGCGGCAGACTGACAGGACAGATAACTCCGCCCGACCGCATGATACGGCAAGTGCAACCCGTCACCGTGAAAAGAGTGAATGACTCCACCCTCCGTTATGACCTGGGTGAGATGATCACAGGCTGGGCCGGGATCGTGGCGAAAGGAAAAAAAGGCAGACGCATCTTACTGAGATACATCGAGGAACAGGGCCCGCAATACGGGCAGTCCGATATATACATCCTGCAAGGCCAGGGCATGGAGGCATGGCAGCCCCGTTTCACCTGGCATGCTTTCCGCTATGTCGAACTCATCAGTTATCCGCTCCCCGACACAGTGCAGCTCACCGGCATGGTCGTCAACACCGACATACCGGTGACCGGACATTTCGAATGTTCCAACGACATCTTCACCACGATCAACGAAAACTTTATCCGCACGCAGCAGGACAACATGCACGGTGGCGTACCCACCAACTGTCCCCACCGCGACCGGCGCGGATACCTGAGCGACGGTCAGACAGCCGCACCCGCCGCGCTGTACAACTTCGACATGAGCGCTTTCTACACCAAATGGATCGATGACATCGCCGACGGTCAGAACAAGGTCACGGGCTTCGTCCCCTACACAATCCCTTTCCACGGCAGCTGGGGCAACCTCTCCTG
>CAZYQV010000084.1:0-2816 GCA_964649775.1 uncultured Rikenellaceae bacterium | reverse complement strand
ACAGTCCAGTGGTACGAAGAGCCGCTGTGGTTGTCTACAGAGTATGTGATGGTGGATCCGGGACATACATAAGCATCACTGGGGACGATCTCCGACGTGGTGACCGGAGGACAGGTGGCGCAGGAGATACTGGCTTCCCAGCCTTCCCTGGTGTAGCTCGCATCGGAAACAAAACGGAAGGTGAGACAGGTGCCCGATGAGGTGACCGTAAGCGAGGTGGTCTCATTGGAGTATTTTCCCAGCAAAGGAGCTGTGGCGTCCGAACCGTCAAAAACGTACAAAGTGTCCCCGTCGCGGATATCCAGCGTGGTGAAATCAAAAGAAATATAATCGCCGTTGTCTGAACAGAAGGTTACGGTATAATATTCGTTATTCCCGTAAAACGTGCTGGTCGTACCGTCGGAAGGACCACCGCTGTCATAAAAGATGCCGGAACAGGTATTGACAGTCTGTCCGTCAAGTGTGTCTATTCTGTAAGTCTGGGAGATTCCCGGAACAATATAAAATAATAATAAAAAGGATACAATGAAATAATGCAGGATTCTTGGCTTCTTTCTACTCATTATCATTAAAATAAGTGAATGAATATTTTAGGTCCTTCAAACAGATTTTAATCTATTTGACATATAAAAGGGCTATTAGGTTGCATTATAATCTTGCAAATAAGCAAATTTATTCATTTTCTTCAAAATAAAAATGTATATTTTAAAGCTGTAAAGTAAATATTGACGGATGTTACCGTAAATACTAACCCTTATAAATATGCAATTTTTAAAAATGTTCATTCTTTTGTTACGATATATGTATGTGCAGAGTTCCTTTTTTACATTTAATAATCTTTTTTTTTTGATGAATGGTGTCCGGATTTATTCCAATAACCCCGGAAAGTGAGGTGGAGGTGAAATCCTTAAACTGTCCGCATGAGGATTTTGGGTTTATTGATACTGGATTATTTGCATGATCCAGGAAGGGGGGCCCTTGTACCCATCCCCAAAGCCTTTGTTCGCTGCGCTCACAATATCTTTTTCTTTTTTATCGCTCACCCGTGCAAGCCCGGTTCGCTCTCAAAAAGAAAAAGCCCTGCATCTTATGCAAGGCTTTGGGGATGTGGGCGATACTGGATTTGAACCAGTGACCCCCTGCTTGTAAGGCAGGTGCTCTGAACCAACTGAGCTAATCGCCCTTTTTGGGGAGGGCAAAGATAGATACTCCGGCGAAAAATCCAAAAAAATCACATTCAATTCCTTCAGATCACTTCCGCAACCACGAAAGTACTTCCCCCGATGAAGATCATGTCATTCTTCCCGGCGCGTGCGGAAGCTTCAGTGAAGGCCTCAGCCACGGAGGGGAAGGACTGTCCTTCCAGTCCGTACCTCATGGCGGCCCGACGCACCTCTTCCGGCTCCATGGCCCTGGGGATGGCGGCTTTGGTGAAAAGGTAATGAGCATCACGGGGAAGTAGTTGCAGTATTGCGGAGGGGTCTTTGTCGTTGACAAAGCCCAGGATCATAAAAAGTTCACGGTAAGGGGTGTTCTTTATCTGGAGACGGAGCTGTGCAAACGCATCGCTGTTGTGTCCTGTGTCGCAAACAGTGAACGGATGCTGCCGCAAGACCTGCCACCGTCCCGTGATGCCCGTATTCCCGGATACATTCAGGAACCCTTTGCGGATATGTTCTTCCTCCACCGGCAGATCTTTTCTGATGATCTCAAGCGTGCGCAATGCAGTAAGTGTGTTCTCCTTTTGATAGTTGCCCAAAAGGTCTGTGAGCAGCGAGGAGAGAAAGATCTCTCCCCCTCTTTTTACATTGAATATTTGTTGTCCGCCGGGAGTATACATGGAATAATCAATGTTCAGGTCTTTCCCGGCAAAATGGATCTCCGAGTGGTTGTGAGCGGCTGTTTGGCGAAAGAGCGGAGCGGTATCTTCCTGGTACCTGCCGATCACCACAGGGATCCCTGGTTTGATGATGCCGGCTTTTTCCCTGGCGATGCTTTGCAGGTCATTACCCAGAAAACGCATATGATCCATGCCGATGTTGGTGATCACCGAACAGAGAGGGGTGATGATATTGGTCGAGTCGAGCCGTCCTCCGAGGCCGGTCTCGATGACGGCCACATCTGCTTTCTCATCTGCAAAATAACGGAAGGCCATGGCCACGGTGATCTCAAAAAAGGAGGGTTCCAGTTTGTCGAAAAGATGATCATGTTCTTTGATGAAAGACTTGACGTACTCTTCAGGTACGGGTTGTCCGTCGATGCGTATCCGTTCCCGGAAATCTTTCAGATGGGGGGAGGTGTAGAGACCTGTGCGGTAGCCGGCTTCCTGCAATACGGAAGCCAGTATGTGGGATACCGATCCTTTGCCGTTGGTGCCGGCGACATGGATGGTGGGGTAGTGCCTGTGCGGGTTCCCGAAGTAATCGTCCAGCCGGAGGGAGGTCTCCAGGTCGATCTTGTAGGAGGCCGGGCCGCTGCGCTGGAACACGGGGAGGCGTGAGAAGAGATAATCCGTCACGGCCCGGTAGTCGTCGTAGTTGATCTTTGTTACCATCTTTCCCAGTGAATACGGTCCTCCCGGTAACGGTCGGTGGGTTGCACGGGATTCTCTGCCGGCACCCCTACGGCCACCAGCGACAGGGGTTCTATATGGGCTGGCAGGGCAAAGAGTTCCTTCAGGGCTTTTTTTCTGTCTTCGCGTGGGTGGACACCCAGCCATACCCCGCCCAGGCCGGTGCCGTGGATGGCCAGGAGCAGGTTTTCCGTGGCAGCCGAACAGTCGATCACCCAGTATCCTTCGCCATGTTGTTCCTGCA
>CAZYQV010000083.1:0-5156 GCA_964649775.1 uncultured Rikenellaceae bacterium | reverse complement strand
TTCAAACTTCGAGCATCAAGCATCAAGCTTCGAGCTTCCCCCTTCCACCTCCTCCAGTTTTTTTACACAGGCATACTTGGCCGCGGCGATGGTCTCGCGGTTAGCCTTTTCAGTGATACGCGCCCGGTTGATATCTTCAATATCAATGTATCCGTTCATCAGCAACAGCTGCAGCACCATGTTGTTGACGATAGTCTCGCGGCTGTACCCTTTCGCAATATACAGGCGGTCACAGTCTTTGTATAGCTCCTCGGCAAACTCACGGTTGTTGGGCAACCACATCAGCTGCTCGTAGGTCTCACTGAAACCACTCAGCTCAAGGTTGATATTGGGAGTGATCAGCAGAGGACTGAACTCATGACCTTCCGGCAACGGCTCCAGGTCTTTCAGCCCCGACATGTCGATCTTCTTCGCCGGGTTGTCCATGCGTACCAGCTCTGCTTTTCTCATCTGCTCCAGCTGATAAAGCAGGTAATTGTAACGCCACACCTCCAGGCTGTGCTTGTGATGCCTGAACAATGGTCCGTAAGCCCGGATGATCTTCTGCTTCACATACTGCCGCTGCTCGTTGATCTCGGGTTTCAGGATGCGCACCTCCCGGATGAGGGTCAGCAGATCTTCGGCAGCTTTTTCCGGGCCGGTGATCTCTTTCCCTTTCTTGCCCAGATCGGTCGAGAGGATGCCCAGCTGGATGTTCTTGCCCCGTCCCTGGCCGTCGGGACCCCCTTTCAGGATCTCTATCAGATGACGCCGCGTCTCATGCTCTCCATACTCCGAGATGAAAGGGTTTCCTGCCGGCGTACTGGCCAGGGAATCGAAGATCGTACTGAAGAAGTTACGGTCCAGGAGAAAGTCAAGCTCCTGGTGCCCTTCCTCTTCTTCGGCAGTTTCGGCCACCACCCGGAAACGGTTCTTGATGATATCGAAACGTACCTCCCTGACAACATATTCCTTCTCCTCCCGGATAAACCGTTTCCCGGAAAAGATCTCGTTCACCACCTCTTCGATATCTATCTTGTCCATCAACTTGTAAGTAGAAGCCAGGTACACCTTGCCCGTGAACTCATCCTTCACCCAGTCGAGCACCTGATCCAGGTAATTGCCGTGGGCATCGATGACACTGACGATCCTGGGGTCACCCGTATACCGCAGCAGTGTGCGTTGTATGTTGGGGTTGTCCGAGCTGGTGGCTTTCTCCTTGCGCTCCCCGTGCGAATCACGGTAGAGGACGAAATTCTCCGGATTGGCATAGCGCTTCACCCCCGCCTCCTCGCGTCCGAAATTGTATGCCGTGAGCATGATGTCGATCTTGTAGGGCATCGAGATATCACACAGGCCGCTGATGGTGCTGCGTGAGTTAAGGTCCTCCACATTGCTGTCGGCACTCGACTCAAACAGGGTGCGGTAGGCCCGGATGAAATCGGGATTGAAATCGGTCACGCGCGAGAAATCCCCTACCTCGGTGCCTACACCATACAGGTTGCCCTGACGGTCGGGGAAAACATGGAACATATCCCCGGCAATCAGCTTGATCGACCGCACCCCCGGCAGGTTCTTGCGCATCCACTTCAGCATCATCGCCGCGATCATCTCCGATTTGCCCACACCGCTGTCACCACTCACCTGGATCACAAAAAGACTGCCGTCGTTCTCCTCGATGGCGAACAGTGAACCGTGCACGGGCAGACCGCCCATCTCCTTGATCTTCTCATTCACAGCCGTCAGCCGCGGCTTCTTGATGTTGCCGAAATAATCGGCTTTCCGCTCCAGCGGCGTGACGATGGTCTTGATGTTCCCCCGTGGGCCTTTCAGATCAAAATACCCCACAGAGGGGAAAGAGAGCATCTTCTCCGGCGCCCCCAGGAAAAAGATCACATCCGGCACAAAAGACTTCACATCTTTCAGCGGGATGAACTCCCGGCGTATCAGACGGAAATTGTCCGTCAGATACTTCATATAGGACTTCTGGAAGATGTACATCTCCTTCACCAGACCGTTGCGGACGATCTTGCAGCGGTAGTCCTCGGCATCCAGGTGCTCCACGAACTCCTTCATCCTCTTTGAGAAGAACCCCGAAGAAGGTCGTGTCTGCATCTTCTTGATAAACTCGTACGGAGAGTCGTCCTCCAGCACCCGGGCATGCGGTCTCTCACGGTCGGGACGGTCCACCTTGTGAAAAGGATATTCCCTCTTCTTCGAGTCCGTCACGATGCGCGTGTGCATCTGCACCGGCTGCTCCCAGGCGATCACCCCGCATTGTGTCATGAGCTTGTTGATCCAGCTCAGATCACCTTTCTTCCACTCCTCCAGACCGTTCTCCGTCTTAAAATCTTTGTACAGGGCAATGCCGTGCTGCACCATCTCATTGATGGCCGAGTTCTGGCGCCGGTAAGCATTCTCCGTGATCTTGATCAGATAGTGATTGTATCGCTTGTAATACTCATTGTTTTTTGTCCTGTTCATGATGCCCGTGATGAACAGCACCACATCCCGCACCTCATCATGGAGATGCTCCTGCGTGATCTTGATGTTGCGGTAGCTCATCACCTCCTCCGTGATCTGACGGATATCCTCAGGCATCACCTTCGTCACCAGGTCTTCGGTAAAGAGACGTTCCTCCTCATCCTCATAGGAAGAGAGGCTCTTCATGTATACCTCCAGACGCCGCAACAACTTCTGCCGGAAAAGATGATCCTTGCGCATGAGGTACAACCGCAGGATCTTCTCGCTCACGGGAAGATCTTTGTCCAGCACCTCCCTGTTGAGATACTGATGGATCACCTCTGTAAAACGCCCGGCAAAACGGACATTCCCCAGCTCTTTCAGCTGCCGTACCTCCTCGATGAGGTCGCTCACCACCAGGAAAAGGTTCATCTCCGATGCCGGCATGCGCACCACATCTTCGAAATTCTCCACCCCCTTGTTCACCAGCTCTTCGTACGAAGGCTCCATGCCCTCCTGCTCAAAGGGCAGGTCGAAATAAAGAAGCAGCTCGCGGATATATTTGCGCAACACCTGGTTGTACCCCTCCAGCCTGGCCAGATCACCCGAGATATCCCGCTCGTTGGCCTTCAGGGCCAGGATCTTGGTCTTGGCATCCGAGAAAAGGATGTTCTCCAGCTCGATGAGGATCTCTTTCATGATGATCATCTCATCGGGATCATCCAGGATATAGGAGTCGGGCTGGAACTCCAGCTTGGCCGTGATATACTTCAGCAACGTAGGCTTGCCGTAGCGGGCGATCACCGTGTTGATGTCCAGGCTGCGGATCGCCGGGATGTTTTTGTAGATCTGCGGCAACAGGTTCTCATACACCTTGGTGAAAGCCTGACTGGAGATGAACGCTTTCAGGTCGTGACACTGCCCTATGTTGTCGTAAAACTCGAACACGGCATTCTTCGAATCACCGATGTAGTTGATGTTCACCCCGCTCACACTGGGGAAAGGATGATACAGCGTCTCGATATCACTGATCCGTATCGAACGGCTGAGCACCTTCTCCAGGTCTTTGATCGTATCGAAATCCTCGAAGAGCTTGTCGATCAGCTCCCTGTCGGACCGTATACGGAAAATATCCTCCAGGATCTCCTCCGACCGGACATACTTGTTCTTCTCTTCGTCCTTCCTCCTCGCAAACTCATCCCAGTATTTGAGAAAGATCCGGATCACATTGTCCAGCTCCCGGGTGAACAGACGGTAACTCTCCTCGCTTCCCTCCAGATAGCCGCCCAGCGACAGGCGTACGAACCCTTTCTGATAGGGCAGGAACGCCAGACCCCGCTCGGCAGCCAGCTTGAGCGTGAATTTTTCAAGATCCTGCAGCGAAAAGAACTCCTTCATGTGCAGGTTGAAGAGATAGGAGCCGTCCGAATCGAGCACGGTGATGTTGGACTCTTCTTTCTCCTCCAGGATCTTCGTGACCGTCTCCTTGGCCAGCTGCAGGCGCTTGTTGGCCTCATTGCGGAAGATCTTGTTCACCCGGAAACGGTTCAGCTCGCTGACCAGATGATCCTTGTAATAGGAGAAGAACGGCTGTCCCTTGTACTTGAAGTCATCCGGCAGGTCCAGCAGGTCCAGCTTGTCAAGGTTGACCAGCTCCTCCAGCAGGAAAAGATGCAAAGGGCTCCCTGCGAACATCGAAGGCCGCCGTCCACCGTGCTTCTTTTTCCGCTGGGTGCGGTTGCGCTCCATCTCCGCCAGGATATATCCCTTCAGTTTCTCTTTGATCTTATACCGCGAAGCATCCTTCGGCAGGTTCTCATCCATGCGGTCTTTGATCTTCTTGGCCAGCTGCGCCACCTCCAGGATATTGACCAGCATATACAACGAATTGGCATTGCCCCTGGTGTTGCCGAACTTCTTCCGCGCATACTCTATGACGTCTTTCCGCGCCGGCGTGGCGATGAGAGACCCCAGACGGTCGCCGGTGGCTCCCATGTTCTTGGTCGTCGACAACGAGGAGACCACACTGATCTTCGCATACGAACCGATGTTGTTCATGATATAGCGCGAGATCGTACGCCACTTCGGCTCCTCGGGATCCTCTATCTTCACTGCATCGTTGTACGCCTCGTCGAGAAACAGCGTGATCTTGCTGTTGTTCAGGAACTTCAGGAACCTGATCAGATGCACGTTGTTGAAATCGGTGAACCCCGAGGGGTTCGACGGATCGTTGATGATCAGGGTCGAGTTCTCACAAAAACGGTCCCACAGGCTGCCCGACTCATCGAACAGCTGAAAAGTGTTCTTGATACGCTCCAGCTTCTTCAGCAGCCGCTCCCAGTCGACACGCCCCTCGTCGTTCAGCTCGATATCGATGTCGAAGGGGTTCAGGTCAAAACGGTCGGGCGGGAAGAGATCCTTGTACTCCCACGACGCCTCCTGGTTGTAAAAGATGAAAGGGTTGGGCTTGCGGTTGTTGTAGAAAAGCAGGTCACGGATGATCATCTGTACGTCGTCGGACACCGAGGTACGCTCGATGTTGGCAAGACCACTGATGAACTCACGGATGATCTTCTGCTCCTCCTTCGAGCGCATCATGTACTCCTGGTCGATCCCCAGGTCGATGAGGAAGTTCATCAGCCTGCCGCGGTTGTCCGCCTCGTTCTCTACCTTGGTAAGGTACTCCTTGTATTTTTCCAGGAAAAGGTTCAGGC
>CAZYQV010000082.1:0-5313 GCA_964649775.1 uncultured Rikenellaceae bacterium | reverse complement strand
GTCGAAAGCCAGGTTGAGACGCATCACCTGCGGGAACTTGAAGTCCTCGGCAAAGAGGTCCATCTGCCCGCCGTAGGGAGGATCCTGCTGGTCGAAATCACCCCGTTTGTACTGCTGATCCCACTGGCTCTCAAAAGGAATATAGTAACCCCACGAGTTCTTCACATATACTCCGCCGATGGTCAGACCGTTGTTGGTATATGACCCGCCCGGCCATACCAGCGGGATACGGCTGGTGAAGATACCGATGCCCCCGCGCACCTGAAAGCTCTCGTTGTCTAACACATCCCAGTTGAAACCTACACGCGGCGACCACATCAACTTGCCCTTGGGCATCCGGCCGGCACGGGCACCCAGCATATCCCAGCCGGCAGCCCGCAGCACACCGGCGGTAGAATCATTGAAGTGAACATCCTCACGGGGATCCTGCAGGAAGACAGGCATGTCCACACGCAGACCGGCCGTCACCTTGAAAGTGTTGCTCACCTGGATCTCGTCCTGCGCATAGATGCCCCACTGCAACATGCCGAAGTCGGCAGCAGCGGCCGACCCGTCACCGGTGATGTCGTCCACCAGCGAATAACCCCGCTCATACTGAATGGCTGAGGCTACACCGGAGGTATCCTGGAAACCGTTACCGTTGACCGTCATGAAATCGGCCAGCGACCCGTAACGATACTCACCGAAGTTCTTCCGCATGAACAGGTTGTAGGTGTGCGAATATTCAATGTTGAACCCGAACGTAAAAGTGTGCTTCCCTTTGTACAGGTTGAAGTTGTCGGTGATGGTCAGCACGTTCTGATCCAGCTGGTTGGCCGTGGAATACGGCTCCGAACCGAAATAAATGGTGGCATTGCCGTCATAGACGCGTACGGCTGGGAAGTTCTGCCCCATCGGATCCCGGTCGTCACGCACTGCCGTGAACCCCAGGATCAGGTTGTTGGAGTAATTGTTGAAGTTGCTCTTCAGTTCCAGCGAGGTGGAGTTGGTCTTGCTGGGGAAATACTGGCTGTTGTTCATGAAACTCAGACCGTACGAGCTGGAGGCAGACACCTTCTTGGCCTCCAGGTAGGTGTAGGAATGTCTGAACATCAGCTTGTGATGCTGGCTGATATTCCAGTCGATACGCCCGAAAAACTTGTCGGAGTTGAGCGAAGCCTTCTTGTTGAGATAGGGTCCCGGCTCATACCCGAAATCGTTGCGCAGCTTGTTGGCCAGAGCGTCGATCTCCGCCTGCGAGGAGTTGCCGTTGTAGTTGGCAAAGTCGAACGGCTTGGGCGTCTCGTCCCTGCCGATCTCGGCGCTGACAAAATAGAAAAGTTTGTTCTTTACGATCGCTCCGCCGACACGTGCTCCCATGGTCTTCGATGAGAAATCGGGCAGTTTCTCCCGCTCGGCAGTATCATCATCGGTGGGCGTCTTCCCCGCCAGCCCCTCGTTGCGGAAATAGTAATATACCGAAGCCTCCACCTGGTTGGAGCCGCTGCGGGTCACGGCGTTGATGCTGGCGCCGGCAAAGCCCGACTGCCGCACATCATAGGGGGCCAGCACCACCTGGAACTGCTCGATGGCATCCATGCTCACCGGCGAGCCACCCGTCTGACCGCCGTTGGTGCCCGTAGGCGACAGGCCGAAGACGTCGTTGTTGACAGCCCCGTCGATGGAGATGGCATTGTAACGGTTGTTGATCCCCGCAATGGAGATGGCACCGTTGTCACTCACCGACGCCTGGGGGGTGAGACGCGTCATGTCGGCGATGCTGCGCTCCACGGTGGGCATCATGGCGATCTGCTCATTGCTGATCACCGTCTCGGCACCGGTCTTGTTGCCGTCAAACTCATTGTAGGAATAACGCTTGCCTACCACAGCCACCTCAGCCAGCTCCGTGGCCGTCGTCTTGAGCGTGACATTCAGCCGGTAGGTCTGCCCCAGGGTGAGATAAACACCCTCCTTGATGAAAGGCTGGTAACCCACATAGGAGACGGTAACCTTGTATGGCCCCCCCACATTCATGTTCGGAATACGGAAATACCCTTTGTCATCCGTAATACCACCGAACTGGGATCCGGTAGGCACATGCACCGCCACAATCGTAGCGCCGGGAAGAGGTTCTCCGTTCTCATCCACTACTCGTCCGTTGATGCCGGAAGTAGTGGTCCCCTGCCCGAACGACAAGGTTCCGGTAATGACTACCGCCATCACCACCATAAATAAACTGATCACTACTCTTTTCATAGAATATTGGTTTAGGTTAAAATAAAATACTACACAAAGGTGGAACAAAAGTACGAAATTGCCCTGTCTGGTGATCAGAAAAAGGTCAACAAATTGTTAACAATTTTTTCAGTGCTGCCTGCCGAAGCATGGACATAATCCCGGGCGGCGGCCCCTGCCTTTTCCCGGGCAGGGACATCGTCATAGAACATGTTGAGAAGACGTTCCAGCTCTGTCCCGTTCTCAAGCGGATAAGCCCCGCCCAGCCGCACCAGATCCACCGCCTCACGGAACTTTTTATAGCGGGGGCCGAACAAGACGGGCACACCGTAGACGGCGGCCTCCGGCACGTTGTGGATGCCGCTGCCGAAACCTCCTCCGATGTATGCCAGCCTGCCGTAAGCATACAGCGAGGAGAGCATGCCTATGTTGTCGATCACCAGCACTTCCGCTTTCACCGGATCATTTGCTTCCCCCTCGCTGAACAGCATATAAGGCACCTGCAACCGCCCGGTGAGCCAGGCGATATGCTGGGGGTGTATCTCATGCGGGGCAATAATCCACTTGTAAGGCCGTACCCTCCTGTTGAGATAGGACAGGAGAAGGGCCTCGTCCTCCTTCCAGGTGCTGCCCGCCACCACCACCGTACGGTCGCCCGCGAAGGTCTCCGCCAAAGGGATCTTCTTCCGGACAGCGGCGATGGCCACCACACGGTCGAAACGCGTGTCCCCCGCCACCTCCACAGCCTTGAGACCATGGCCGGCCAGCAACTGCCGCGAAGCCTCGTCCTGCACGAAGATGCGCCTGAAGCTCTCCATCACCCGCAGGAAACGACGGCCATACCACCGGAAAAACCACTGGCCGGGCCTGAAGATCGCCGAGATCAGCACTGCCGGGATCTGCCGTTTCTTCAGGGTGGTCAGAAAAAAATACCAGAACTCATACTTCACAAAAACAGCCAGGTCGGGCTGTACGATGTCCAGGAACCGGCGGGCGTTGCCCGGCGTATCCAGCGGCAGGTAACAGACATGGTCGGCCTTGTCATAATCCTTGCGCACCTCATAACCCGAAGGGGAGAAAAAGGTGAGCACCACCTGCAGGGAAGGATCCCGCTCCTTCAGCGCCTCGATCACCGGCCTCCCCTGCTCAAACTCACCCAGGGAAGCACAGTGGACCCAGACGGTCCTCTCCCCCTTCGTGAAGGAGTCCTCCAGACGCCTGAAAAAATGCCGGCGCCCCCGGCACCAGGCAGCCGCCTTGGGATTGAAAAGGGAGACGATGCAGATCGCCAGACCATACAGCCTGACGGCCAGGGAATAGAAAAAGATCACAGAACAGACGTTTTAATGATGAAAACTAAAAAGCAGCCAGCAACAGGTCCAGGTCTTTCGACAGGATGCCGAAACGTTTTCCTATCACCGCACTGGTCAGGATGCCCTTGAACAGATATACTCCTTTCCGCAGCCCAGGGTCCTCCCGCAGCCTGTTCTCAATACCTCCGGCATCACCTATGTCCGTGAGAATGGGGGTGAAGACGTTGCTCAGGGCTATGGAGGCCGTGCGGGCCACCCGCGAAGGGATATTGGCCACACAATAATGGATCACCCCGTGCCGCGTATAGACCGGGTTGCCATGGTCACGGCACTCGGAGGTCTCCACACATCCCCCCTGGTCGATGCTGATATCCACGATGACCGCACCACTCTTCATTTTCTTGACCATCTCCTCGGTGATCAGATACCTTCTCTTCTCAGCCCCCGTAAGATGGACGGCACCGATGACCACGTCGGCCGACATGAGGGCCTTGGTGAGCACCCGCGGATGGAAGATGGAGGTCTGCACACGCTGCCCCAGGTAGGTCTGCAGCCGCTTAAGCTTGTATACCGAATTGTCGAACACCTTCACCACCGCCCCCAGCCCCAGGGCCGCCCGCGCCGCATACTCGGCAGCCGTGCCGGCACCCAGGATCACCACCTCCGTGGGATTGATGCCCGACACTCCCCCCAGCAACACCCCCTTTCCCTTGTGCACATTGCTCATGTACTCGCCGGTGATGAGGATCGACGCCAAACCGGCGATCTCACTCATCGACCGTACCACAGGATAATGCTCGAACTTGTCACGTATGTTCTCAAAAGCGATCGCCGTCACCTTCTTCTGCATCAACTTGCGGATGTACTTCTCCGTATGGTTGGTGAGATGAAGCGAGGAGATGACCGTCTGGCCTCCCTTCAGCATCGAGGCCTCCTCGAAAGTCAGGGGGGAGACCTTCAGCACCAGATCGGACTGGAGGACCTCCTTGACCGTATCCACGATCATCGCCCCGCACTCGCTGTAATCATGATCGCTGTAACTGGCCTGCCTGCCCGCATCATGCTCCAGGATCACCTGATGACCTTCGTTCACCAGGATCTCCACCGCCTCAGGGGTCAGAGAGACCCTGTTCTCATAAGGATCCGACTCCCGCGGGATGCCGATGGAAAGCGACCTTCTTTTGAGCGTCGTCTCCAGCACCTCCTCCTGGGGCATCAGGCTCTCCTTGCTCAGCGAAAAGCGAATGCCGTTGCTGGTCTCTTCCATAATAGCCTCGTTTTGAAATACTAAATTACTGCTTTTGCCGCTATTTTCAAACTGAATCCGTCTCCTCCCCGCTCACGGTGATCTCCCGCTCTTCCCCCTCCGCAACACGCAGACGCACCTGCACCGCCCCCGCGGGGACAAAACCCATCTTTTCCGGCCACTCGATAAAACAATACCTGCCGCTGTAAAGATAATCCTCCAGACCCGTGTCGAAGACCTCGCGGATGCTCTCCATACGGTACAGGTCTATATGACATACCGGCTCCCCTCCGGCAGTGCGGTACTCGTTGATGATCGAGAAGGTAGGGCTCTGTACTGTCTCCTCCACCCCCAGCAGCCGGCAGAAACGCTTGATAAAAGTGGTCTTCCCGGCTCCCAGATCCCCGAAAAACAAAAAGACCTTCCTCCCGCCATGCTGCTCCAGGATATCGCGGGCAACATCCTCCAGAGCCTCCTCCTCCCGGACCGTATATTTCTTCACACCGGCCATACTCTCATTTTACACTCCTCAACTCTTTA
>CAZYQV010000081.1:0-4327 GCA_964649775.1 uncultured Rikenellaceae bacterium | reverse complement strand
CTCACCTCATCCATGATCACCCACGGCGTCTCGGCAGCCATCCCCAGGGAAAGCAACGGAAGAGGCGCCGCATGGGCCATCTCATCCGTCAATACGCCGTTGACATACAACTTCGTGGACGTTCCGTCACATACCATCGCTATATGCGTCCACTGATTGAGCGGGACCACATAGTTGAACGCCCAGTCGGCCACTCCCTTTCCTGTCAGGCCGATCTTATGAGCGTTGTTCCATGACTCCAGCATGATCTTGGACGTGGCTCCGTTCATGAGGCTCGAGTAATTCTTCGAAGCATACTTGTAAAGCCAGAACTCTGCCGTCCAGGCGATGGAAGTCGTCGTCTGATGTAACTCCACATACTGACCTCCCGCCGTAAATTTCAGTGCATAATTATCCGCTGCCACACCCCCCGGAAAAAGGAAGCCACCAAGAAGAAAAAGGAACACGTATCTCATATCCTGTTTTTTCATGCAAGTTAAATCAAAATATCTTTTCAGAACAATGATTTTTTGATCTTTCATCTTTATATTTTCCGTGGAGACCGGGAACTTTTCGTCACCTTTCAGGATTTTTTCACAAGATGCAGAAAACCGGAAAATAAAACGAAGAAAAAGAACCGGACGGCGTCCTTTCTTTTCTGCAAAAAATTTTATCTTTGATAGATAAGTATTAAATCAAATCCCGGTAATTATGAGAAAGATCCTTTTTCCCTTCCTTCTTACGCTGCTGTTTGCCGGCTGCTCAGTCGTTGATGCCGGCAACAGTAAAAACATTGCCCTGGTGGAAAAGTACATCCGTGCCGTGGAGCAGATGGATTACGAAGGGATGGCGGCCCTGCTCTCTGACGACTATATCGGCTACGGTCCTTCCTATGGCGATTCGATTGACAAGGAACAGGCGCTGGAGCACTGGAAATACAACATTGAGAACCTTTACGACAGCATCCGTTACAACCGTTCGCGGAATGTTGCAGTCACCATCCCGGACGGGGTGAACCGTGGGGAGTGGGTCTCCAACTGGGGAGAGGTACACATCGTGTACAAGCACGGACGGGGGGCGGTGACCCTTTGGGCCAACAGCACCTACCTGATCAGGGATGGTCAGATCGTAAAGAGTTACACCTTTTATAACGAAGCGGACGCACTCCGGCAACTGGGATATCTTTTCTGCAGGCCGGAGGATCTGTGCAACGAATAAAACACACGGGATATGATCAAAAGAACATTTTTCCTGACAACGTTTTTTCTCACGGCACTGTTTCCCGGGAGCTCAGCCCAGGACCAGCAGGTGATCGTGGGAGATTCGGCCACGGTACTTCTCAAGAAGCTTACGGTTTATGTTTTCCCTTCTAAGGGGCAGAGTGATGCGCAGCTGAAAAAAGATGTCATGGCCTGTTACACGTGGGCCAAAAAGCAGTCGGGGGTAGATCCTTTCAATCCTCCCAGGGTACAGGCGCAGGAGGTGAAGGGCGGTCCTGACGGCAGTGCTGTCAGAGGGGCTGCCCGCGGCGCGGCGGCAGGAGCGGCCATAGGCGCCATCACCGGCGATGCCGGCGACGGTGCCGCCATCGGGGCCCTTACCGGCGCCATGGCCGGCAGACGCTCACGGGTGAGCCGCACACGCTCGCAACAGGCACAAAGCAAACAGGCTGCCGCCAACAAAGAAAAAGAGCTCCTCAATAACTTCAAGAAAGCTTTCTCGGCATGCATCGAAGGCAAAGGGTATACGGTAAAATAACGATCACGTGACCATTGTCCGAAAAAAAATATTTCCGGCGCTGTTTTTTTTTCTTTTCCTCCTGGGGTACCCCGGAAGGACTACGACGGCACAACAGGCAGAAAAGCCGTTCAAACCTTTCAAGGACACCCTCGACAACGCCTTTGATATCAGTTATTACCTGTACAACCTGCATGGTTTCCTGCCCCTCATCTCTCCCATCACCGAGCCGGCCGTAGGCTACGGGGCGGTGGGCGCCGGCCTCTTTTTTATCCCCAAGAAAGACAAAGGCGACGGCCGGTTCCGGTTTCCGGACATCGTCGGCATGGGCGGCGGATACACACAGAACAAGACGTGGTTCCTCGGTGCCGGCTATTTCGGCTTCTGGAAAGATGATCATATCCGTTACCGCGGCGCCGGAGGATACGGAGATGTGAAACTGGAGTTCTATGGCGTCGGAGACGGTTTTCTGGCCGACCATCCCGTCAGCTTCAATATACAGGTTTTCGGGCTCGTGCAACAGGCCATCTTCCGGCTCGGCGAGAGTCATTTTCTGCTGGGAGGAAAATATATCTATACCCATACGAACGTCACGGGGAATATCCTCCCGTGGGCAGACCCTCGTGATATCGAACTCAACAACAGCGGGATAGGCATCGTCGGAGAGTTCGAGAACTATGACAACATCCTCTCCCCCGAAAAGGGATTCCGCATCAACCTCACCTACAATCAGTATCTCGAGGCACTGGGCAGCGACCGCAACTATGGCAGGGTAACCACTTTCGTCCACATGTACCAGCCGCTGTTCGATCATCACTGGATCCCCGGCCTGCGCCTGGAATACCAGATGGCCACGGGTGATCCCCCTTTCTATGCATACCCTTTCCTTTATTTGCGGGGCGTGCCGGCCATGCGCTACCAGGGACATTATACCTTCCTGGCCGAGACCGAACAACTGGTGATGATCACCCGCCGCTGGGGAGTGACGGGCTTCGGAGGTTACGGACAGACCTTTAACAAGGAAAGTGAAGGCACCACCGCCTGGAATGCCGGCGGAGGGTTCCGCTACCTCATCGCACGTCTCCTCAATATGAAAATGGGAATAGACGTGGCAAGGGGTCCGGAAAAATGGGCTGTTTACATCGTGGTAGGTTCCGCCTGGCTCAGATAATTCAACCTTTTTTACACCTTAAAAAAAATCATTTGATTTGAGAGACAGCTTATAATTTCTATATTTGTCCCTTACAACAAGGACGATAATGAAAAAGATCCTCATACTCTTTACTGCCTTTCTTGTTACATATACGTCCTACTCACAGGTACTGATGACCCTGATCTTCGGCGACAAGCTTAACTCTGATGCGCTGGAGTTCGGACTCGACGGCGGGGGGAACTTTTCCAGGATCACAGGCATGGATTCAAAGAAATTCTTTATCGACTGGAACCTGGGTTTCTATTTCGATTTCCTGCTGAAAGAAAATGCCCCTTGGTACCTCAATACCGGTGTACTCGTCAAATCGCGTGTAGGCGCAGGAAAACTTACCGACAACGACCTGACTTTCCTGGGGATCAACAAGATGAGCGTCACGGGAGAATATAACCAGAAGATCAATTATTTCCTCGTGCCCATCCTGGCCAAATACCGGAAAAAACAGTTTTATCTTGAGGCCGGCACACAGTTGGGTTTGATGTATAAGGGCTGGGTAGAGTTCACTTCAGACTCCGCCAACGTCACCTCCGTGATAAAATCAGAGAACAAAGATATGATCAACCGCATCGATGCGGGCCTCATGGCAGGCACCGGATATCACATGAAAGGACGTACGGGATGGACTTTCGGCATCCGTTATTACTGGGGCCTGAGCAATGTATATAAAGACACCCCGGGCCGAAAAAACCAGTCGCTCTTCCTGAAAGTAATGATCCCCATAGGCCGTGGGGAATGTGCCCAGGAGAAACAGTCCGCCAAAAAGAAGAAAAAAGCTGTAAGAAAGGCCGTCAAAGAAAAAAAATAATCAAATAACCGCTTTTATATTAACCAACATTGAATGTATATGAACCGTTTTTTTTAAATCTTATTCCTTGTTTTTGCGACTACTCTTTTTACCGGACCTGCACAGTCACAATATGCCTCGAAAAGGATAAAAAGTAAGTTTGAAGTTTACACCGACAGCCTGAAGAACATCAACTACGACAGAGTATTCCCGTTCTGGGGGGCCAAAGCATACAAGAGGGGCATTGACATCCCGTATCCCATAGGGTTCATGGCCAACTATTTTTGGGTTGATCAGGGCATTGTAATCAACAACTTCCAGTTGGGTTTTGAGAATGCTTATGATGGTCTTTTGGATTTTCCCCTGCAGCCGTTATCCGACAGCATCCTTGATTTTGGCAACAACTTCAACCGGTCGTGGTCTTTCAATATACGTCCCGACCTTTGGATCTTCCCCTTCATCGACCTGTACGGTATCTTCGGTTACGGGCAGTCCCAGACCACCATTGAGGTGAATGCCTTCCAGTACACCTCCAACCCCATCCGGTTCACCTCGGTGGTCGACCAGGGCATCACCACCTACGGGGCAGGGGTCCTGCTTGCCGGTGGTGTAGGACC
>CAZYQV010000080.1:0-11991 GCA_964649775.1 uncultured Rikenellaceae bacterium | reverse complement strand
GCCTTATCGCTTTATCGCTTCATCGCCCTTTTAACTTTTCAACTTTTCAACCTTTCAACTTTCCTTATCTTTATACCATCACATGGCACACAGAGAGACCTTATACATCAGCAACCTGTATGAGCGGAGCACTATTCTGCTTCTGGAAGATATACTGACAAGAGAAGCGTTCGGCGAGGTCATGGTGCAGGCCGGAAGGATCATCCTGCCTGCAGGCTTTCCGCCACAGAAGAAGAAAATGCTGCTTGACCTTCTGCAGCGTTACGGTCTGATCGCCGTCCGTGATCATGAGCAGGTGATCGTGGAACAGATAAAACTGGCCGTCTACGAGCTGGTGCATGAGCTCAATTTCGTCAATTCGGTCGTCAACCGGTCTGACTATATTGTTGAAAAAACCGGTTACAGTTATTCTTATCTCTCACGTCTTTTCTCCGGACATGTTGGCATCACCCTCGAGAAGTATATCATCCGCGAGAAGATCCGTCGCGTAGAGATCCTCCTGCAGCAGGGGGAACTCTCTCTCAGCGAGATCGCCAACATGATGGGATACAGCAGTGTGCAATACCTCTCCAACCAGTTCCGCCAGGTCACCGGCCTGAGTGTCTCGGAGTATAAAAAGAAGCTGTCACACTCCTGACCGCCGCGGTCTGCAGAATCCTGTAACTTTTGGACAAAATGTTATACGTGCTGGCGGAAATATTTCAGTCAGTAAGGATGTCTAACAGACAAAAGATCATTAATCATAAAAAAGAAAGATTATGAAAAAACACGTACTGACAATCCTCACAGGTATCCTGCTCAGCATGAGCCTCTCCTTCACCGCCTGCAACGGCAGCTTCACCGGCGAGGCTGACAAGGCGGATGATGCTTCTGCCACCGAGCAGGAGGTATCTACCGACTCCTCCTCCTTCGCCTGCATTGCCAATATCCCGGCCGAAGAGCTCAACGACAAGGAGAAAGAGGGCATCCTTTTCATGCGTGAAGAGGAAAAAGTAGCCCGCGACGTTTATACCTATTTATATGATAAGACGGAGATACGGGCTTTCAACAATATCTCCAAGGCCGAGCAACGCCACATGGATGCCGTAAAAGCACTGATAGACCGGTATGATCTCGACGATCCTGCAGCAGGAAAAGATTACGGAAGGTTCACCAACAGCGAACTGCAGGACCTCTACGACAAACTGATACAGGATGGCTCCGCCGGCGATATTGCCGCCCTTAAAGTAGGCGCACTGATCGAAGAAAAAGACATCCTCGACCTGGAAAAAGAGCTGAACGATCATGTTGACAACAAAGATATCGCGCAGGTATGGACCAACCTGCGGAAAGGCTCCGAAGCCCACCTGCGGGCTTTCGTGTGGAACCTGAAAGTGCGGGGCGTGACATACACACCCGTGCTCATGGACCGGGAATCCTTTGACAAGATCATCAACAAAGAATAGGTTTTCTTGTTTGGTTTAAGGTTGGGAACTTTCGGGTTCCCGGTAAAGGGGGAGATTCCCGGAAGATGTCTGGTACACGGGCTCATTCCGGGAATCTTTTTACCCCGGCCATCACAAAATCTTATAACAATTGTTGAAAATACTGCACAACCTTTACAAAACAATTGCGTTTATTGACATAGATCAAAGAACTTAAAGAATCAAAAAATGAAGATCAAAGAAAATATAGCCATCAGTGATACGGGATTCGTTTTCGACCCTTCGACAGGTGAATCCTTCACCGTCAACGAAACAGGCCTGGAGATCCTCAATATGCTGAAGAGCGGCAAGGACTTCGACGCGGTGGTCTCGCAGATCACCAGCCGCTATGATGTCGATCGCGGCAGTTTCGAGCGGTACTACCAGGATTTTATTGAGATGTTGAACCATTATCATCTGATCGATTATGAAGGATAGGAAAAAATTCAGCTGGAGAGCATTTGTCACCTTCGGACTCTTTTTCTCCTTTATCATCATGAGTGTCTCGGGAGTGATCCTTTACATAGCTCCTCCCGGCCGTATCGCCCACTGGTCGGAATGGACCCTGTGGGGCCTGACCAAAGAGGGATGGCAGTCGATGCACACCAACTTCTCCCTGATGTTCCTGATCCTGGGTGGGTTTCATCTTTTCAGCATCAACTGGAAAGCCTTCCTGGGACACATCCGTTCCCGTGTAAGCCGCAGCCTCAACCGCAAATGGGAAATGGTAACCGCCACGCTCCTCTCGGCATGGATGTTTGTGGGGGTGGTTTACAACATCCCGCCTTTCAAGACCATCATGGACTGGGGTGAGCAGTTCACCGAGAGCTGGGAGGAGGAAGACAACACCCCGCCCATCCCCCATGCCGAGCTGTATACGCTGGAAACTTTTGCGCAGGAGATCCTGAAGATATCTCCTGACAGTGCCTACCGGGTGCTGACCACACAAAACATACGTGTGGACAGCATGACACAAACCATCCAGGATATCGGTGCCGCCAACGAGCTGGCTCCATCGGGGGTCTTTGCCCTCTTTGGAAAATCCGGTGACGAGGTGGAAGAGCAACGCCGGGAGTCGGTCGTCATCGAGGGAGGCAACGGCATAGGCCGTAAGACTTTACGCCAGATAGGCGAAGAGTACAGCATCCCCGTGAAGGACCTCGTCAAGGCCCTGAAGGAGAAAGGTTTTGAAGCCGGACCGGACGATGTCATGAAAGATATTGCCAATGAATACGGGATATCTCCCGGTGAGATACTGGATATATTAAACAACAGGAATGAAAACTAAAAAGAAACTGGTGCTGGCAGCCACAGGGCTGAACAACACGGACAACCCCGGTCCCGGCATCCCCGTGATACGGGCCATCAAAGAGTCACCCGATCTGGACGTCCGCGTGGTGGGCCTGGTCTATGAGACCCTCGAGCCGGGCATCTACATGCGCGACCTGGTGGATAAGGTATATATGATGCCCTATCCCTCGGAAGGGTCGGAAGCTGTCCTGGAACGGCTCTCTTACATCCACCACCGGGAAAAGATCGACCTGCTCATCCCCAACTTCGACGCCGAGCTGTATACTTTCATCAAGTCGGAGAAAGTGTTGCGGGGAATGGGCATCCGCACCTTCCTGCCCACCCTGGAACAGCTGGAGGAACGCCACAAGAACAACCTCAGCACCTTCGGAAAAAAATACGACCTGCTGGTGCCCGGCAGCAAGCCGATCCTTCATGAAGGGGATATCCCCAAACTGCAGGAGGACTTTGATTTCCCGGTGATGGTCAAAGGCAAGTTCTACGACGCCTATATCGCCTACAACGAAGAGCAGGTGGTGAGCCATTTCAACAAGATCAGCGCCAAGTGGGGTCTGCCGGTGATCATCCAGGAGTTCATCCGCGGCACCGAGGTGAACGTGGTGGCGCTGGGCGACGGCCGCGGCAACACCCTCGGCGCCGTGCCCATGCGCAAGCAGTACATCACCGACAAGGGCAAGGCCTGGGGAGGCATCACCCTCGACAACCCGGAGATGCTGGAGCTCACCCGCCGCATCATCAGTGCCACCAAATGGCGCGGCGGCATGGAGCTGGAGCTGATACGTACCGAGGACAACAAATATTACATCCTCGAGATCAACCCCCGCATACCCGCCTGGGTATACCTGGCCGTCGGCGCCGGGCAGAACCTCCCGGAGGCCCTGGTAAAGCTGGCCATGGGCATGGAGGTGAAACCCTTCACCTCATACGAGGTGGGAAAGATATTCGTCCGTTATTCGTACGATATGATCATCGACATGAAAGACTTCGAAAAAATATCCACCACAGGTGAGATATGAGCAAACATATAAACAGGAAAACCATGGAAAAGAAAACATTTGAACCCCCTCTGATAAAAAAACTCAACGCCGGGATGCCTTCCAAGTTCGGCATGACCCCGCGTATCGATCCTGTTCCCGAAGTGGAAGGGATCAAAGTAAAAGATCTGCTGGAAGAGTACGGATCCCCTTTGTATGTCCTTTCGGAGAACACCATCCGTTCCACCTACAGGCAGGCCTGGCAGGCTTTCTCCACGCGTTATCCCAAGGTGCAGTTCGCCTGGTCGTACAAGACCAACTACCTCTCGGCCGTGTGCAACGTCTTCCATCAGGAGGGAGCCTGGGCAGAGGTGGTCTCGGGATTCGAGTATCACAAAGCCCTGCATAACGGTGTGCAGCCGCAGTACATCCTTTTCAACGGCCCTTCCAAGAGCTATGAAGACCTGAAGACGGCCACCGGGAACGGCTCTTTCATCCACATCGACCATTTCGACGAGCTCTATATGCTGATGGAGGTGGCTGACGAGACAGGCAGGAAGCCGAAGGTAGCCATCCGGGTGAACATGGATACCGGCATCTATCCGCAGTGGGACCGTTTCGGGTTCAACTACGACAACGGCGAGGCGTGGGAGGCCATCAACCGCATCATGCTCTCGGGCAAGATGGAGCTGGCCGGCCTCCACACCCATATAGGCACATACATCCTCACAGCCCAGGCATACCGCGTGGCGGCCTCCAAGCTGGCCGACCTGGCCGTCAACACCGAGCGCAAGTACGGCCATGTCATCCGTTATATCGATATGGGCGGCGGCTTTGCCTCGAAGAACACGCTTAAAGGCGCTTATGTCCCCGGCACCGACACGGCACCCTCCTTTGATGAGTACGCCGACGCCATCACAGGCGCCCTGGTCAACTCGGCTATCAAGCCCGAGCACCTGCCCCTGCTGATCCTCGAGACGGGCCGCGCCATGATCGACGATGCCGGATATCTGCTGGGCACCGTCATCGCCAACAAACGCCTCGCCTCGGGACGCCGCGCCCTCATCACCGACGTGGGCATCAACCTGCTCTTCACCTCCTTCTGGTACGAACATCAGATACATCCCGCAGAAAAAGCATCTCAGCACACCGAGGACACCACCATCTACGGTCCCCTCTGCATGAACATCGACGTGCTGCGCGGTGCCGTCGAGTTCCCCCTGCTGAAAAAAGGCGACCGTTTTGTCATCAAAAGGATCGGGGCCTACAACATGTCCCAGTGGCTGCAGTTCATCGAATACCGGCCAAACGTGGTGATGATAGACACCGCCGGCACGCCGCACATCATCCGCAAACGGGAAGACCTCGACTACATGACGCGCCAGGAGGTACTCCCTGAGCACCTGAAGAACATCGATCTCTGACCGGCAAATCCTTCGGTATGAACACAACGGCTTTCATGCGCAGGCTCACCGAGAGCGGGAGCAACAGTTACGCCCAGGTATTTTTCTCACGCAACAGGCTCTTCGCCCTGCTGCTGCTGGGGGTGAGCTTCATCGACCTGTATGCCGGGCTGAGCGGCCTGCTGGCAGTGGTCGTCACCACCGTCACCGCCTTCCTTTTCGGCTTTGACGAGTCACGCATCACCAGCGGTGCCTATGGTTTCAACAGTCTGCTGGTAGGCCTGGGACTGGGCATCTACTACCAGCCCTCTCCCGAGTTCTATTTTGTGGTGGTGCTGGCCTCCCTGCTCACCCTATTCATCTCGGTGGCCATGGAAGGGGTCATCGGCAAATACTACCTGCCCTACCTGAGCATCCCCTTTATCCTGTCGATATGGGTGGTGCTGCTGGCCGCCAAACAGTTCGACCACCTGGGCATCAGCGAACGGGGCATCTACACCCTCAACGAACTGTACGGCCTGGGAGGACAGAAACTGGTCAACTTCCACGAAAGGATGACCCGTTTTTTCCCGGTATCCCTGCGTCTTTACTTCCTCTCCCTGGCAGCCATCTTCTTCCAGACCAAGATCATCGCCGGCATCCTCATCGCCGCAGGTCTCTTCCTGTACTCCCGCATCGCTTTCACCCTCTCGCTGCTGGGCTTCTATACGGCTTATTTTTTCTATCTGCTGCTGGGTGTCAACCTGGCCGAGACCTCTTACAGTTACATCGGATTCAACTATATCCTCACGGCCATCGCCATCGGGGGTTTTTATCTGATCCCCTCGATATGGAGCTACGGATGGGCTGTCCTGCTCACCCCCCTCGTGGCCATCCTCACCCTCAGCCTCGACCCTGTGTTTGCCGTTTTCAAGGTGCCTATCTATGCCCTGCCTTTCAATATCATGGTGCTTCTTTTCCTATATGTGCTTAAGTTCCGTACCGGCAAGAAGAAAAGACTGACGGAGGTGGTGATCCAGCATTTCAGCCCCGAAAAAAACCTTTATTACGATCTCAACAGCCGGCACCGTTTTAACCCCGCCTTCCTTCACTCTTTCCGTCTGCCTTTCAGCGGACAATGGACCATCTCGCAGGGCCATGACGGCGAATATACTCACCGCGACGACTGGCGTCATGCCTGGGACTTCGTCATCGAAGGCCCCGACGGCAAGACCTATAAGAACGAAGGCGATCTGCCCACCGATTACTACTGCTTCGGAAAACATGTCTTGTCGCCGGGTTACGGCATCGTCGAGACCGTCGAGGACGGCATCGACGACAACACCGTGGGAGAGGTGAACCTCATCAAAAACTGGGGCAATACGGTGATCATCAAACACGCCGAAAATCTTTACTCCAAGATGAGCCACCTGCAGAAAGGAAGCATCACCGTAAAAAAAGGTGATACGGTGAAGCCGGGCGATATCATCGGGAAAGCAGGCAACAGCGGGCGCTCCCCCTATCCCCACCTGCATTTCCAGTTTCAGAGCACTCCTTACATAGGCTCCACCACCCTCTATTACCCTTTCGGCACTTATCTGAAATATGAGAAGCTCAAACCCTCCCTCGTCACCTACGGCATCCCCGCCCGGGGCGAGCGGGTAGCCAACATGGAAGTCAATGAACTGCTCGTACAGGCTTTCCGTTTTGTGCCGGGACAGAAAATACATTTCGAGCCCGAGGGCGAAGTGTTCACCAGGGGACTCACCTGGGAGATCAGGACCAACGTATACAATCAATCATACATCTACTGTACTGAAACCGGCAGCAGGGCATGGTTCCGCTCGGAAGACAACATCTTCTACTTCACAGGGTTCGAGGGCAACAAGCGTTCGTTGCTCTACTATTTCTTCCTGGCGGCTTACCGTGTGTACAAAGGGTTCTACAAAGAGATCACCGTCACCGACAGTTATCCGCTGCACCTGGTGTTCGGCAAGACAAAGCTGTTGCTGCAGGATCTCGCAGCACCTTTCCATGTATGGCTCCATGCCGGATACGAACTGAAATACTCCCGGCTCGACAATCCCGTCATGCCCTCGTACATGAAGATAGAGACGTCGGCACGTACCTGTCGCAGCAGTGGAAAATGCAGCCGGGAGATCCGTTTCAGTCTTGAAATAAATGAAAAAGGCCTGAGCAGGTTTGTCTTGTCGGAAGGAAAAAAGATCATGAAGGTAAAATGCACAGACTGACATACATAACATTCCTGCTGGTCCTTCTGGGCACGGCAGCGCCCGCCCAGGAGAAAAAAGGACTCTCCTATTACGATAAGATCACTTATGATGCTTATTTGCGCGGCGACTGGCATGAAGTGATCCGCGCCGGCAGGGCAGCGCTGGAGGAGGGGCTGGACTATTACTACCTGCGCATGCGCCTGGGCATCGCCTGTTACACGCTGAAGAACTACCACCAGGCCATCCGGCACTTCAGGAAAGCCCTTTCCTTCAACAGGAAGGATGTCACCGCCATGAAGTATCTGTATTATGCATACCTTTTCAGCGGCCGGGAGGCCGACAGGCGTGCGCTGATAAATCACATGCCGGCACGCCTGCGCGACGAGATCAACACAGGCAGGATCAGCGGGCTCATCGGCCTGGAGCTCTCGGCAGAGTACTTCACCAACAACGACAGGGATGGGGTCGACGATTACGACCCTGCCGGGCTGCCCGACGAAAAAGGATACCAGAGCTTTGTCAGGCAGGGTGGCAGTGGTGCACTCCTGTTCACCACCCTTCCCGGTGAGAACACGACCCTCAGCCTCGGATACCGTTTCCTGTCGAAGGACCGTTTTCTCTACCTGCATAACGACGAGGGGGAGTACACACTCCCGGACAACACCTTCACACAACATCAGCTGTACGGCAGCCTGGCCTTCCGCCTGGCCGAAGGACTCAACATGAGCCTCTCTTTCAACTACCTCAACCTGCGCACAGCCATCCCCACCACTGCCTATGGCAACAGACTTTATATGGTCACAGCCTCCACCGGCGATTTCACCTCATACCTGCTCCTGCGCAAGGACCTTCCTTATCTCTCCCTGTACGGAGGAGCCGGCCTCTCCGGGATGAACAACGCTACCCAGCTGCAAACCGACGCGGGGGTGGTGGTGTATCCTTTCGGCAACCTGAACCTGTACTTCGGCAGCGGCATCACATACCTGATACAGGGATCCTTCTCAGGCGGCATGCGGCAGCAGGAAGATATCATCTGGTCTCCCTTCGCAGGTTTCAGGATCGCCGGCACTCTCTGGGGTGAGCTGTTCGCCACCACCGGAGACATCAGCAACTACCAGAGCGCCCTGGGCTGGATGCTTTATAACGAACAGAATCCCGTATCTTTCAGCAGCGGACTTAACCTGACCTGGGTGATCCCCAAAAACGGGATGATGATCTCTTTCTCCCCCCTCTGGAGCAAAGCCGCCAGCCGCTTTTTTCCGGCAGACGATATCACAAATAGTTATTATCCCATCGACTATCAAATGCTGAACTTCAAAATCAAAATAAAATGGAACTTCTGAGAAAACACACAAAACAATATGTGCTCTTGCTCTATGCACTTTTTCTGACGCTGACCACCTATGGCCAGATATCCCAGGAGGTCATGGATGCTTTCAAAAAAAGCTACCGGCTGGAAACCTCCGGAAAATATACGGAGGCGGCCGAAACGCTGAAAAAGGTATACAACGAAGATTCTTACGAGCTGAACCTGCGCATCGGCTGGCTCGACTATCAGGCAGGTCTTTTCCTGGAGTCGCGTTCTTTCTACAACAAAGCCGTCGCCCTGCGGCCCATGTCCATTGAGGCGCGTTTTGGTCTGGTGCTGCCGCTGGCCGCCCTGGGCAGCTGGGACCAGGTGATCGAACAATACAACAAGATCCTCGAGATCAACCCCAACAATTCGGTGGCCAACTACCGCCTGGGCGCCATCTATTACGGACGGATGGAATACGAACGGGCAGCCTCATACCTGGAGAAGGTGATCAACCTATATCCTTTCGACTACGACGGCCTGGTGCTCTATGCCTGGACCAACCTGAAGATGAAAAAACTGCGCGAAGCCAAACTGCTCTTCCGGAAAGCCCTCCTCGCCCGCCCCGGCGACACCTCGGCCACCGAAGGACTCAGGCTGCTGGAGTAAGGAGTAAGGAGTTGCGAGTTGCGAGTTTCGAGTTGCGAGTTGGGAGTTGCAGGGCATTGACAAACCCCACACGCGTCTATACCATTCGACCCTTCAACCTTCAGGCATCGGGCTTCAAGCTTCTTCACCTGAACATTTTCCGGTACTCCGAGGGTGTTTTCTTCATGATCGTCTTGAAATAGTGGTTGAAGTTGGCCAGGTTGTTGTAACCGCTCTCATAGCATATCTGCGAGATAGACTTATCGGTCTCCACCAGCATTTTGGCCGCCAGACTGATGCGCACCTTCTTCACATACTCCATAAAGGTAAGGTTGGTCTTTTTCTTGAAATAGCGGCAGAAAGATCCGGAGGCCATGTTCACGATGTCGGCCGCCTCCTGCAGCTTGATCCCCTTGCCTATGTTCATGAAGACATATTCGTACACCTTGTTTATCTGCTCCAGGTCACGGGCAAAATCGTTGGAGTAAAGCACCGTCTCCGACAGGCTCTCCTTCCCCTCCATCCGCAGCAGGAGGTTAAAGATGTTCAGCAGTTCGATGTAGCCCTCCAGCCCCTGCAGTCCCAGCAGGCGGCGCAGGCGCAGCTTGATCTCATTGATCTCCCTGCCCCGGAACCATATCCCGTGGGAAGCTTCTTTCAGCAGATCCGCCACCACCTCCATCTCCGGGATATTGAAGAAATCGGAATGGATGATGTTCTCATAAAAATGAATGGTGATACAGGAAGGAGGCTTGTTGTTTTCCGTCTCCAGGATCTCCCAGCAATGCGGCAGATCAGGCCCCAGCAGGACCAGGTCGTTGTGTTCGAACCTGGTGATGTTGTTCCCCACGATCCTGCGACCGGCACCCGAAACGATGAAGTTGAGCTCATAATTCTTATGCGAATGGATCTTCGGCGCACGCTCGGCCAGCTGTATCTCACGAACGATGAAAGAATGTTTGGTCGGGACCTCTATCTTCTCAAACACATAATCCATGACGGATAACAAATATTGTTAATAATTGTTTAAATATACCAATAATTATTTAACAATGGTTAAAAAATAATGTAATTTGTCCAAAATAACAGAAGACCCCGGTTTCAGGATTATGTTTCTTTGTTAAACAGAAAAGACCCGTAACCCTGGAAAACAATTTTCATCATGGACTTACCTCTGAAAGGCATTATTCCTCCCCTGATCACCCCTTTAAAGAATGTTGACCGTCTGGATATCCCCGGTCTGGAGCGGCTCATTGAACATGTCCTCGGCCAGGGTGTACACGGTATTTTTCTTTTGGGGAGCAATGGGGAAGGACCTTCTCTGAGTTATGTATTGCGAAAAGAGCTAATCGAGCGTGCCTGTCTGATCATCGACGGCCGCGTACCGGTGCTGGTGGGTATCTCCGACACCTCGCTGGAGGGATCGCTGGAGATAGCATACACGGCCGCAAAATGTGGCGCCGACGCGGCCGTGGTGGCACCTCCTTATTATTTCCCGCTCGACCAGGAGCAACTGGTCGACTACTACCGCCTGCTGGCCGGGAAGCTGCCACTGCCCTTCTTCATCTACAACATGCCGGGGTTCACCAAGATAGGGATGACCGTGGAGACGGTCAGGATGATCCGTGAGGCCGGCGCCCTGGGCATTAAGGACAGCTCGGGCGATCTCTTCTTTTTCTATTCTCTCATCGAGACCTTCAAAGACGACCCTGACTTTGCCCTGATCACCGGCACGGAGATGTTCCTCCCCGACGTCATCCTCCACGGCGGTCACGGGGCTGTCCCCGGCGGTGCCAACATCTTCCCAGGCCTCTTCGTCCGCCTCTATGAGGCCTCCCTGGACAGGGACCTGGAAGAAGTGGAAAAGTTGCGGAAGAAAGTGATGGATATCTACAACATGCTTTACTCTGTCAGTCCCCATCCTTCGGCGATCCCCGCAGCGATCAAGACAGCCCTCGCGGTGACGGGCATCTGCGACGACTATATGGCCCCGCCGCTGCAGCGCATGAACGCCGCAGAAAAGGACCGGATCGCCGCCTTCCTGAAAAAAACAGACGACCTCTCCCGCCTCCTCCTCGACCATAACGCCTAACCCCTCTCAACCTTTCAACCCCATGAACTACCAACTCCACTTCATCGACCTGGCCGTCCTGATCGCCTACGCCCTGGTGCTGGTAGGGATGGGTGCCTATTTCCTGCGCAAGAGCAAGACCTCCGAGCAGTTCATGGTGGCGGGCCGCAGCATCCCCGCCTGGGCCGCCGGCATCGCCGTGATGAGTGCCTACACCAGCAGCATCTCTTACATCGCCGTCCCCGGCAAGGCCTTCGACGCCAACTGGCACCCCATCATCTTCGCCCTCAGCGCCATCCCCGTAGCATGGTTCGTGGCCGAATATGTGGTGCCTTACTACCGCAGGAACAAGATCATCTCCGTTTACGGCTACCTGGAGGAGAAGATGGGCGTCTGGGCCCGCGTCTATGCCTCCCTCTCCTTCGTGCTGTTCATGGTGGGACGTACAGCCGTCATCCTCTACCTCTCGTCGCTCCTCCTCTCACAGTTCGTCGCCACCGACATACGCTGGCTCATTCTCATCATCGGACTGGTGACCGTCCTCTACACCCTCATGGGCGGCATGGAGGCTGTCATCTGGACCGACGTGATGCAGTCGATCATCATGATCGGCG
>CAZYQV010000079.1:0-4136 GCA_964649775.1 uncultured Rikenellaceae bacterium | reverse complement strand
CGGGACGGTAGCTCCGCATGTAGTGCAGGAACGTCCCGGCCAGATAATAGTAATCGATCTCACCCAGCAGATTGGTATAGATAGCGTTACAGTCCCAGGCATCCCATGAGTCCGCCAGGAAATTGAAGATCGAGTTTTTGGACGCCCTTGCATGCAACAGGTTCTTTTCCGCTTCACAGAGCGGCACCTCCGTACTGTCCCACACCACCCTGTCGGCAAGGGTGGCATGAGCTTCCATCCAGAAAGCATTGCCGGAGCTGGCCATGATGTAGTAATCCTGCGTATAATGCATGAACTCATGGGCGAGCACCTGTTTCAGTCTGGTGGGCGTTTCAATCTCTGCGTTGATCAGCATATAGCCGTTCAGCATCCCAAGCAGTCCCACACACCCCAGGTCCTCGATCATACGCTTCACATACACATCGAACGTACCGTCGGGCGTGTCCAGTCCCAGCGCTTTGTATTTGGCTATCACTTTCGGCAGATACTCGGTGATGTCCTGCACCAGCAGGGGTACACCACTGACATGCCACGACTGCGGTGTCTGGTGTTTCCCGTAAAGGATTTTCATGTAGGCCTCTTCCGCGTCCTTGTAAAACACCCGGATGTTGTTGCGTTCATACACATCCGTATAGCCCCACAGAAAGTTCTTCCTCGACCAGCCCGACACCTTGGTCAGATGATGGGTCAGGAGCACCAGCGAGGTATCCACCATGCTCAGATGCATGTCGCCGAACACCTTCCATTCTCTTTCCCCCTCGTCATAATAGACGGCCTGGAAGCTGTCTATGTTCTTCTCCGTCACTTTCGACTTGTCTATGTTCTTCAGTTTGATCAGCAGCGGTATGGCGAAGGTGTCGGCAAAGCTGACAGTCACGTCGTAAGCCGGATATAGGGTCATCGTGTCGGGGGCAGCCGGCGGGTCGAAGAGACGGGTGACGGTCAGCCGGAAGTCGCTGTTGTGGAAGTAGCGGGGCACATGCACCTCGATGCTGTCGAGGAGGATGACCTTTGCCGAGTCGGTCACATTGATCACCTTGTCATACAACACCTCTCCGTAAGCCTTCACCTTCAGCATCTCGCTGTATATGGTATCGCAGCCCGTCTCAAAGAGGCAGCAGCGGTAATAGGCCGTGGTGCGCGGCTTCAGCACCAGCTCGCGCGCTCCCACACGCTGCACATTCGCTTTCAGGTCGGCCCGCTCCATATCCTCACTCACCTTCACCCAGCCGGTGCCGTCGGAAGAGGCCTCCCAGAACACCTCGCCGCGGTAGATGTCCAGCGGCGGCACCAGCGTCACCGTGCCGTCGCTGACCGTCCCGTCAGCCAGACCGGAGAGCGAGGTGACATGCATGCCAGGGTAGCGGCCGGCAATGACATCGTTCTCCGTCACCGGCTCAAAAGCGATCGTATCGGTGTTCACATATTCCAGCACCGGAAAAGTATAAATGTAATTGTCGTAAGTGGTGGTGTATTGGGGTGCCGAGGGGTTGAACACCTTGCAATAGTACCGGTTGCCGATGTTCGTCTCGTTGATCACCAGCTTCAGCACAGGATCGTTGCCCACATCTTCCATCTTCTTCTCCGGCGCAGTGTTGTCCCGGAACTCGGGATACACGAACCAGTAATATTCATTGCCCGGATGGGACAAAGGAGAGATGTCGCGGATATCGATGGTGACGGTATCTCCGATACGTACCTTGAAAACCTTTTTGGTCAGGGGGATATCCCTCTGTTTCTGAAATCCGGAAGCCAGGTTGTTGGATACTGGGATATCACTGAACACCAGCCTGTTGCTGTCGAGCCGCACAAACCTGTTCGCACCGTCGGCGGCGGTCATGAGCGCTTCCGGCACGGGTCCACGGATATCGTTGTTCTGCAAAAGCACTGTGATGTTCTGCGGAAGACCGGCCAGCGTGGCGGGGATGCTGTCGATGCGGTTATCATTGAGAATGAGTTCTCTCAGATACGACAGATCACCGATCGCCGGAGGGATGAAGGTGATCCGGTTGTGGGAGAGATCGATCTTCTCCAGTTGCTCCGACTGTCCCAGGCTCATGGGTATCCCGCTGATCCTGTTCCGGGAGGCCGTCAGCTCTTTCAGCTCCGGATAGAGGGCCACACCTTCCGGCAGGGTCTCCAGCATATTCCGGTCGGCATGGAATTGTTCCAGTGCCAGCAGGTTGCCGATCTCTTCCGGGAGGGAGGTGATACGGTTGCCCGAGATGTTCAGCATACGCAGGGAGCTCAGGGTGCAGAGGCCGGCTGGGAGGGCTCCGGCGATCGCGTTCTCCTGCAGCGCCAGGGAGGTCAGCTGCGGCGCGTTCCAGGCAGCATCTTCAAAGCCGGTGAAACGGTTGCCGCTGAGATCGACCGTAAGAACTTTCGGGAGATCCAGCGCCGGCACAGGGCCGTCCAGCAGGTTGCCGGAGAGGTTCAGCACGGTCAGCTGCTGCAGGTTGTCCAGCGACGGGGGAAGGGGGCCGCTCAGCTGCTGACCGGTGATGAAGAGCTGCTGCAGAGAAGAGAGGTTGCCGAGCTCCTGCGGCAGCGGACCGCTCAGTCCTCCCCTGCCATAGACGACGGTATCCCGGTTGAGGAACAGATACTTAAGTGCTGTCAGGTTGCCGATAGAAGCAGGGATCGTCCCCTCCACCCCATTCTGCAGTTCCAGCCATTCCAGCGCTGAGAGCTTGTCGATATCCGCGGGTATCCCGGCATGAAAGTTTCCTTTGTATTGTTTGCCATCGACATACACAGGAGTGTGGCGTATCGCCAGATGGTTCAGCCGCGTCATGTTGGTGAGGGTGGCCGGCAGGGAGCCGTTGAAACAGCCGGTGAGATCGAGCTCGCGGAGCTCGGTCAGGTCGCCGATGGCGTCGGGAAAGCTTTGTTCGGTGGCCGGCGGGATGTCCACCTGCAGACGCAGGCCGATCACCCGGCCGTTCATCACCGTCACCCCCGGCCAGCTCCATACCGTTTTTGTCAGGTCCCAGCCGGTAGCATCGTACCCTCCCAGGGCATGGTAGAGGGTCACCAGCGCCAGCGAGTCCTGCGTGCTGACAGCAATGGCCTCGGGCGACAGTACCACCGCCACCGAGAGATTGCTTGAGAAAGTGCCGGAAGACAGCCCCATGCTGCCGTTGTTGTTGAGCAGATAGTAGCCGTTGTAACTGCCTCCCCAGCCGAAGTTCAGATGGAAATACCCCTGGTCGTCGTACCCGTCGATCACGACGGCATGACTTACCGGATCGCCCGGCAGACCGGCATAGAGGGGACGACCGTTGTCCAGCTCTTCTTTCAGGTAGAAGTCATCGGTAAGGCCGTTACTGGCGAAAAAATGGAAATACTCCGGGATCCTTTCCCTGAGATCCGCATCCGGCGAAGGAGAGCTGCCCGGAGGATCGGGGGTGAACTGCATATCCATCGCAACGGCCACATGATACGACAACAGCTCCGGGTCGGAGTAATCGGCATTCTCAAAATCGGCACATACGTTGCCATAGGGCTCGTAATAGTAGCAATGCGAACCGTACCCTTTCACCGTCGTTCCCTTCTCGGCGGCATGGTACAGCAGGATCTGTGTGAGGGCCGTGGCAACACATCCGGTCCAGCTGTTGCCCACCTCGGCATGATGATACTGGTTCAGGGAAATGTTGTGCTTATACAGCAAAGGCGCCACGCTTGTCGTGCCTTTCGTCGTCTCCGTTTTCAGGGGCGGGGCATAGAACACCAGCGAATCCTCCCAGGTGCGGATCAGGGACACCAGGGCGGGCGGCATTTTGCCCGTCTCTTCCTCCGGCCTGTCGGAATAGCCGACCACCTTGTAGGTGCCGTGGCTCTCCGCCACAACGGCAAAGCCGCCGGCGGAGCTTCTGAAGATATAGACGGGTGTCTGCACCGGCGCTGCAGAAGCATACACCGGGGTCAGAGAGTATTCCTCTGCGTCCTTCACCCCGGATGCCGCATACCGGCTGTCGAGAAATGCTTTGGCATATTCTTTCGCTCCTTCGCTCAACGGAACCTGGGCCATCATTGAAGGTCCCGCAACCCACATGACCACCAGAAAAAAAAGTCCTCTTAATCCCGCTTTATTATTGAGTGTTCTTCCTGTCATCCTGTTCACCTTTAGATTT
>CAZYQV010000078.1:0-3325 GCA_964649775.1 uncultured Rikenellaceae bacterium | reverse complement strand
GGCCAGCCGTCTCTTGGCGCTGCGCAGGTTCTCGAACTGCCCGCCGTAGTCGATATAGTACCCCGGCGGCAGCGTCACCTTCTCATCAATGATCTGCTGTACATCCTGCACCACCGACTCCAGGTCGCGGTCGCGCACATTGATGCCCACGACGATCCTGCGTTTGGTGGCATCGCGTGAGATCTTGGCCGGCCCCCTGGCATAACGTATGTCGGCCAGCTCCATCAGAGGCACCATCCTGCCGTTGGCCACCGGCACATAAAGACGTTCCAGGTTATGTATATCTTTCCGGAAGCGCTCCTGCAGCCGCACCGCCAGGTCGAAACGTTTTTCGCCTTCGAAGACATTGCCCGTCACCAGGCCGCCAAAAGCCAGGGATACCATATTGTTCAGCTCTTTCACGCTCACCCCGTACTTGGCCAGCTTGCGCCGGTCGTAACGCACACTCATTTGCGGCAACCCTTCCACTTTCTCCACCGTCACGTCGGAAGCTCCCGGCACCCCTTTCACCAGGCGGCTGATCTCTTTTGCTTTGTTGCTGAGGACCGTCAGGTCCTCGCCATAGATCTTCACCGCCACATCGGACCGCACACCGGTGATCAGCTCGTTGAAACGCATCTCGATGGGCTGGGTGAACTCATAATCCACGCCGGGGATCACCAGCAACGCCTCCTTGAACTTGTTGGCCAGAGCGTCCTTGGTGCCGGCGGTGACCCACTCTTTTTTCGGCTTCAGTTTGATAATAATATCCACCTCCTCCATCGACATGGGGTCGGTAGGCACCTCGGCAGCCCCGATACGGCTGACCACCTGGTCCACTTCGGGAAATTTCTTCAGGATCTTCTCGATACGCGTGACCAGCTCGATGGTCCTGGAAAGGGATGTTCCCGTTTTGAAGACGGGCTGGATAACGAAATCCCCCTCATCGAGGGTGGGTACGAACTCACCCCCCATGGTACTGAACAGACCGATCGAGCCGACCAGCAACGCCGAGGCCAGGACGATCACGAGGGTCTTGTGCGCCAGGGCATAGCGGATGGTGGGAAGGTACATCCTCTTCAGTCCGTCCATCAGACGTGTGGAGATATTCCGTTTCTCTTTCTGCGGCTTCAGGAAAAGGGAGGCCATCACCGGCACATAGGTCAGCCCCATGAACATGGCACCGATGATCGCAAAGGAGAAGGTCAGGGCCATGGGACGGAACATCTTGCCCTCCACACCCGAGAGGGAGAGGATGGGGATGAAGACGATCAGGATGATCACCTGCCCGAAAATGGCGGAGCTCATCATCCGTTTGGTACTGTCGAAGGTGACCTCATCGAGCACTGCCTGTTTCTCTTTTGCCGGAGTGTTGAGCAGTTTCTGGTAGTTCATGGAGATACTGAAGGCAATAAACTCCACAATGATCACCGCCCCGTCGATGATGATGCCGAAGTCGATGGCTCCCAGGCTCATCAGGTTGGCATCCACATGGAAGATATACATCATCGAGATGGTGAACAGAAGGGCCAGCGGGATCACCGAAGAGATCAGCAACCCCGACCGCAGGTCCCCCAGCAGGAGGAGCACCACGAACATCACGATCAGAAAACCGAAGATCAGGTTTTCGATGACGGTGAAGGAGGTCTTATGGATCAGGTCGCTGCGGTCGAGGAAACCGTTGATATACACACCCTCGGGAAGAGTCTTCTGTATCTCGGCCACCCTTTTGTGTACCGCTTCGATGACCTTCTTGGAGTTGGCATGTTTGAGCATCATCACCTGTCCCAGCACTTTCTCCCCCTCGCCGTTGCCGGTGATGGCCCCGAAGCGGATGGCATGGCCGTACCGCACCTCCGCCACGTCTTTCACCAGGATGGGTATACCGTCCACATTCCTGATGACCACCCTGCGTATATCCTCGAGCGAACGCACCAGTCCGTCGCCCCTGATGAAGTAGCTCTCGTTATCTTTCTCGATGTATGCCCCCCCGGCAATGTTGTTGTTTGCCTCCAGGGCATTGTACACATCGATGGCCGTAATGTTCAGTGCCCGCAGCTTGCCGGGGTTGAGGGCCACCTCATACTGTTTGAGGAACCCTCCCCACGTGTTCACCTCCACCACGCCGGGGATGCCCGAGAGCTGGCGTTTGACGATCCAGTCCTGGATGGTGCGCAGGTCCATCACCGAATAGAGAGAATCATACCCCGGCTTCGTATCAAGGATATACTGGTAGATCTCACCCAGCCCGGTGGTGATCGGGCCCATCGACGGTGAGCCGAACCCTTCGGGGATCTTCTCCTGCGCCGACCGTATCTTCTCGGCGATCAGCTGCCGCGGAAGGAACATACCCATCTTCTCATCGAAGACAATGGTCACCACCGACAGCCCGAACTTGGAGACAGACCGTATCTCTTTCACCCCCGGCAGGTTGGCCATCTCCAGCTCGATGGGATAGGTGATGAACTGCTCCACATCCTGCGTCGAGAGGTTGCGCGAGGTGGTGATCACCTGCACCTGGTTGTTGGTGATGTCCGGCAAGGCCCCGATAGGGATCTGTGTAATGGAAAAAAGGCCGAAGATGACCGTAGTGATAGTAAAAAGGATGATGATCAGTTTGTTACGGAGACTGAAGTGAATGATCTTTTCAAGCATATGTCCGCCGGCGTCCTTTGTGATAACAGAACATAAAGGTAACAAAAAATACCCCCTGAATAAAAATAAGGTCAGGTGTTTGACAATTTCCGGGTCTAAGATATTCCCTTCGGTAGTATAAAGGCCGGCGATCTCACTCCACCATGATCTCGTCGACGAAGAGCCAGGCTTTTTTCCCGGCGCCGCGGTGCCATTCGGGACATGTCTCCGTACTTTTGATCCATATCCGCACATACCGTCCGTAAGTGGGCGGGATGTTGAGCACCAGGGCTGCCGGCTGTTTCAAAGGCTGCTGTTTCAGCTCGCGGTACAGGATGCCCCGCGTCATGAAATGATCCCCTTCGCGCGATACGAGCACCCGCACCTCCTGAGGCAGGAAGATCCATGAGGACTGGGCTTCCAGGCAGTTGACCGTCACGGAGCGGATGGTATCTTTTTCCCCCAGGTCGATGGTGATGGTGGGACTCGCCCCCTCCCACCCGGTCCAGCATTTGCTGCCGGAGTCGGCAGCGTCAAGGAGGCCGTCGGTGAGGGCATGCGGTCCCGGGGCATGACGGGGTGAGGGAGACGGAGAGAGATGAACCGTTGTCCCGGCAGCCTTGTGGAGGGTAAAGGTCCTGACCGTGATCCGTCCGATACGTCTATCGCCCCGGAAGGCAGCTGCCTTGAGGGTAGCCACCGGCCCGGGGAC
>CAZYQV010000077.1:0-5899 GCA_964649775.1 uncultured Rikenellaceae bacterium | reverse complement strand
GTGGATACCGACCCTGAGACGTTTCAGATAGACACCAGCAAGATCGAAGAAAAGATCACCCCCCGCACGCGGGCGATCGTGCCGGTGCACATCCTGGGCCTGCCGGCAGATATTGTCCGCATCATGGAGATCGCCGACAAGCACGATCTGATCGTGGTGGAAGATGCCTGCCAGGCGTGGCTGGCCGAGGTGAACCATAAAAAAATGGGCAGCTTCGGTCATGCCGGATGCTTCAGCTTTCAGAACTCGAAGAACCTGGCGATAGGCGAAGGAGGGGCGATCGTCAGCGACGATGAGGAGTTCATGGACAGATGCTACTCTTACCATAACTACGGCAACCCCTACGGGACGACCGTCGGCGCTGTGGGCGCCGGGACGGTCATCGCCGGCACCAAGCTGCGGATCACCGAATACCAGGCAGCCATTGGGCTGGCGCAGCTTAAGCGCCTGGAGCAGGAGACCGAGACACGCAACGTGAATGCCTCCTACCTGCGTGACCAGATAAAAGATATCGAGGGGATCGTCCCTTACAGGCTGTACGATAATGTCACCCGGGCGGCCTATCATCTTTTTCCCTTCCGTTTCATCGCGGAGGAGTTCGAGGGGATGACACGGGCGCAGTTCCTGAAGGCACTCTCTGCCGAAGGGATCCCCTGCTCGGGCGGGTATGCGCCTCTGAACAAGATGCCTTACCTGAAGAATGCTTTCCAGTCGAAGAACTTCAGAAAGATGTATCCGGAGGAGATGCTCGATTACGATCGTTACCTTGAGAACAACCAGTGTCCCAACAACGACCGCCTGTGTGACGAGGAGGCCGTCTGGCTGTCGCAGCGCATGCTCCTGGCAGGGAAGCAGGACATGGACGATATTGCGGCAGCGATCCAAAAGATCCGGAAGAATGCCGGTACCCTCAAAAAAAAGATCTGACCTGATAAAACAACCGTTGTGAAGAAAACCTTTCTTTTTTCCGTACTTGTCCTCCTGTTCGCAACATCTTTTTCTCTCCGTGCCGTGGGTACGGACGATGCGGACAGCACGTGGAAGGCTGGTGTGGCGGCAGTGATCATCACGCCGCAGCAGCCGCTGTGGCTGGCCGGCTATGCTTCGCGTACAGAACCCGCCACGGGCAGTATCCATGACCTGAAGGCGAAAGCCCTGGTGCTCGAAGACCGGCAGGGCCGGCAGGGTGTGCTCATCACGATCGACATGCTGGTGGTCACCAAAGCCTTCGCCGAAGATATCCGACAGGCGCTTAAAGAGAAGTACGGTCTCTCGCCCGCGCAGATCATGATCAGCAGCTCTCATACCCATACGGGACCGGTCATTCAGGATGCCCTGTATGATATCTATCCCCTTGATGAGAAAGAGAAGAAAAAGATCGAAGCATATACCCGGTGGCTCAGGAAACAGGTGCTGGAGGGGGTTGACAGGGCTTACCGTGCGTTGCAGCCGGCCACGCTCTACAGCGGCACCGGCGTGACCCGTTTTCAGGTCAACCGCATCAACAACCGGGAACAGACCCTCGCCCGGCAGACGGAGCTGAAGGGGCCGAATGACTATGCGGTGCCTGTGCTGAAGGTTGCCGCCGGGAACGGGAAGATGATGGCGCTGGTCTTCGGCTATGCCTGTCATCCCACGGTGCTGAACATCAACAAATGGTCGGGCGATTATCCCGGCTTTGCCCAGCTGGAGCTGGAAAAAGAACATCCCGGGACGGTTGCCATGTTTTTCCAGGGTGCGGGCGCCGACCAGAACCCGCTGCCCCGCCGTACGGTGGCCCTGGCGCGGCAGTATGGCCGCGAGCTGGCGGCAGCCGTCGACAGGGTGCTGGACGATGACCTGCGGGAGCTCACACCCGTGCTGACCACCCTCTACAGGGAGATCAGCCTGCCCCTGGCGAAGGCCCCCACGGAAGAGGAGCTGCAGGAGATAGCCCGCTCTCCTGTGGACTACCACCGCCGGTGGGCTGAGCGTATGCTGGGAAAGATCAGGAGGGGTGAGCCGTTCATCACCGTCTATCCCTATCCTGTGCAGATATGGCAGCTGGGAGACCAGAAGATCGTCACCCTCGGCGGTGAGGTGGTGACGGAGTATGCCCTGAAGCTGAAGCGGATGTTGGGCGACAGCATCTTCGTCATGGCCTATGCCAATGATGTGATGGCTTATATCCCTTCGGCAACGATCCTGCACAAGGGCGGCTATGAGGGGCTCTGGTCGCAGATGGTGTACGGCATGCCGGCGGCGTGGGACCCGCACATAGAGCCTCTGATCCTGGAAGGTGTCGCGGAGATGGCACGGCAGGCGGGCATGACCGTGAGAGAGCCGGCGGAGGGAAAAGAGAAAAAGCTGATCGCAAAAAGATATTTCTCGGGCTTCGATGAGGCACATGATACCTACAACGCCATCTCCACGGCCAGCGACGGCAGGATCTATTATGTGCTGTCATCGGCACGTTATGACAAGGGCGGGCAGATGTATGTGTATGACCCCCGCACCGACAGCATCCGTTTCCTGGCCGACCTGACGGTGGTATGTGGTGAGAAAGATGCCAGGGCGATCGCCCAGGGGAAGAGCCACGTGAACTTCCGGGAGAGGGACGGCAAGCTGTACTTTGCCACGCATGTGGGGTACTACCAGATCATCGACGGGGCGGAGTGTCTGCCGGTAGACCCGCCGCCGGGATATCACCTGTACCCGGGAGGCCACATCCTCTCGTACGATCTCACCACAGGAGCGTTTGAGGACCTGGCCCTCGCCCCCCACGGCGAAGGGATCATCACCATGGCCATGGACGCCTTGCGGGGACAGATATACGGCATCACCTGGCCCAAAGGTTATTTCATCCATTATGATATCAACAGCGACACTCTGGAGGAGCTGGGCCTCGTATCGGCAAACGGCGAGGCGGGGACCCCCGGCGATGACTATCGTGTGTTGTGCCGCTCGATGTTTGTGGATGAACGGGACGGCTATGTGTATTATTCCACCGCCGAAGGGTATATCTTCAGGTATGTGCCGGGGATGGAGCGGCCGGAGAAAGTGGAAGGGGTAGACCTGCGGAAAGATTATTTCGGCCGCTACGACCCCTCGCGGCCGGGCAGCATGGGGTATAACTGGCGGCGGATCATCTGGTATCCGCAGGAGGGTGTCGCCTATGGTGTGCATGGTAACTCGGGATATCTCTTTAAGTTCGACCCGCGGAAGCCGGAGATAGAGATCGTCGAGAGGATCACCTCCGAGCCCTCGAAGAAAAGCGGTATGTACGACCAGTTCAGCTATGGCTACCTGGGATTCGAGCTGGGTCCCGACAGGGAGACGCTCTACTACCTGACGGGCGGACCCGTCTATATCCATGGCAGACGGGTGAAAGGGGTCGACGAGATAGCCATGGGTGCTGCCCGGGGCATCGAGAACCTGCACCTGGTCACGTACAATATCCCGGAAAAAAAATATACCGACCACGGTCCTGTCTTCTATGAGGACGGGGGCAGGCCGACCTATGTGAACTCCATAGCGATCGACAGGGAAGGCAACGTATACACGCTGGCCCGCTTCATGCACGAGGGGAAGGAGATAGAAGACCTGATAAAGATCCCCGGCCCCGTGGTCGATCACTGAGATGCCGGCGGGGAGGAGACTTATGCATAGAAAAACAAAAATGTTTTTCTATTGCGGATTTTGGGTTTATCTTCGGCACGAAAAAAATTTGTGACCAATGACGGCCAGGGAAAAAACAAAACGTCTGGTGGCCCTGGATGCTTTCCGCGGCATCACCATCCTTTTCATGATCATTGTCAACACTCCCGGCACGTGGGAGCATGTATGGCCGCCGCTGGAGCACTCTCCGTGGCACGGCTGCACGCCCACCGATCTGGTGTTTCCCTATTTCCTCTTCATCGTCGGTGTGGCCATGTGGTTCTCCTTCAGGAAGTACGGGCACCGTCTCAACGGCGGTGCTCTCTGGCGTATCACGCGCCGTGTGGCCGGCATCTTCCTGCTGGGGCTCCTCCTCAATGCTCTGGCGGCTGATCTCGACTGGTCCCACCTGCGTATCCCGGGTGTGCTGCAGCGCATCGCCCTGACGTACGGTCTGGCGGCTTTCCTCGTGCTGCTCATCCCCCGTGGTTGGCGGTGGGCCGTGGCAGCCCTCATCCTGCTCGGATACTGGGGGGTGCTCCTTTATTTCGGAGGGGATCATCCCTTCGACCTGATGACCAATGTGGTGCGGCGTGTCGACCTCTCCCTTCTCGGGCCGGCCCACATGTACCACGGCTTCCCCCTGAACTCGGCAGACAAAGTGGCTTTCGACCCCGAGGGGCTGCTCAGTACCCTGCCGGCCACCGTCAACGTGATCATAGGCTATCAGATGGGTGAGATGATCGGTAACTCAAAAGACCATTTCAAGACCTCCCTGGCGCTGCTGGTCTTCGGCATCCTCGGCATCGGCCTGGGACTGCTCTGGGACCTTTATTTTCCCATCAACAAACCTCTCTGGAGCAGCTCGTATGTCCTCTTCACCTCCGGATGGGCTTCCCTCTGGCTGGGCATCATGCTCTGGGCCGTCGACGTGAAAGGCTGGACAAAACCGGCCCTGCCCCTCGTGGCTGCCGGCATGAACCCTCTCTTCCTGTATGTGCTGGCAGGCCTGTGGACCTACACGATGCTGAGGGTGAGTGTGGGAGGCACATCCCTGTATGCCTGGATATACCAGCATCTTTTCGTCTCCTGGCTCGGCAACACCAACTTTGCTTCTTTCATGTTCGCCTTCACCGATTCATTGCTCTTCTGCCTGATCGGTTGCGCCATGTACAAAAAGAAAATCTTCATAAAGATCTGAGACCTTGACAGACCAAAACAAAATACAACTGGCATCCCTCTTCATGAGCTGGTCGGGCGAAGAGGTGATACACATGGACGAGCTGCCTCCCTCGGGATCGAGCCGTGAGTATGTGCGTATCAGCGGCAGCAAAAAAACCGCCATCGGCGTCAGCAATCCCGATGTGAAGGAGAACATCGCCTTTCTTACCTTCTCCCGTCATTTCCGGGAGGCGGGGCTGCCGGTGCCGGAGATCTATGCTGTGGCCGACAACAACCTGCTGTACCTGGAGGAGGATCTGGGCAACATGACCCTTTTCAGCTACCTCACCGAGGTGCGGGAACAACAGGGCTTTACGCCGGAGCTGGTACATATTTATGAGAAAGTGCTCGATCACCTGGTGCACTTCCAGACGGAGGCGGGCCTGACGGTCGACTATTCGGTCTGTTACCCGCGGGCCTCCTTTGACAAACAGTCGATGTTGTGGGACCTGCACTATTTCAAGTACTACTTCCTCAAGCTGGCGAAGGTGCCTTTTGATGAACAGGAGCTGGAAGATGATTTCCACCGTTTTGCCGATTACCTCGTCTCGGCGGGGCAGGATCATTTTCTCTACCGCGACTTCCAGTCGCGCAACGTGATGCTCCTCAGGGGAGATCCCTGGTTCATCGACTACCAGGGCGGACGACGCGGAGCCCTGTACTACGACCTGGCCTCGTTGCTGTACGATGCCAAGGCCGACCTGCCGGAGGAGGTGCGGGGCCGGCTGCGTGACCACTACCTGGAGCAGCTCAGCAAAAAGATCACGGTCGACCGCAAGAGCTTTGAGCAGTATTTTTACGGTTTTGTACTGATCAGGATCATGCAGGCCCTGGGGGCTTATGGTTTCCGGGGCTTCTATGAGCAGAAAGCCCATTTCCTGCAGAGCATACCCTATGCGCTGCAGAATATGGAACACCTGCTGGACCGGCTCTCCCTGCCGGTGGAGCTGCCGGCCCTGCGGAGGGTGTGGGAGGCCACCGTCGCCAACGAGAGCCTGCGCAGCTTCCCGCAGGCCTACCCCGGCCTGACGGTGAGGATCAC
>CAZYQV010000076.1:0-2502 GCA_964649775.1 uncultured Rikenellaceae bacterium | reverse complement strand
AGGATCATCGGGCACGTAAGGCTGCTGAGAGAGTGCTGACAGCGACAGTGCCAGGAGAAGAAGAAAAAGAGAGAGCCTCCCCGTAAGATATTCCCGAATCGTCTTCATGGTTTACAAGTATACAAAATTACGAGCTACCGGAAAGGATAAAGAGGTAAAAAGGTGGAGGAGGGGAGAAGCGATACCTGCCTGCCGGCAGACAGGATGCGATAATGCGATAAGGCGATGCCTGTCTCCCGTAGGGAGGAGGCGAAGGGGTTGAAAGGTTGAAAAGTCGAAGAGGATTACGGATTAGGGATGAGGGGTTAGGGGTTGTTTCGTCGGCTTCCGCCGTCGCTCCTCCTGCGTCGGAGCTATGGCGGATAAAACCTCGCAATGTCCGGCTTTGTATTGGTCTTGGGGAGGGCTGCAATGGGCTTCGCAAAATCCGGCTTATTCCGGTGACGAAGGATGTGAATTTTGCCGCAACGGTTGAAATCCCATCCTGGCTATTCGTAGAGTTGCCGCATGTATTTCTTAGAATCTTTTCTTTTTAGGATTTTGTCTATTATCAAAAAAGGTCAGGAGAATAATCCTGTTTTCTTTGATTCTGTAAAATAAACTTACCTGTTTTACGATTGTAAATCCTCTAATTTCTTTTTCTTTATTCTCAATTGATCCGATTTCCGGAAATTCAGAAAGAATATCTAAAAAATCATAAACTTTTTTTGTGAAAGCTTTTGCTACACTTTCTCCCCATTCTTTGAAAAGGTATCCCTGAATATGGTCAAATTTTTTAACAGCTCGTTTAGACCAATATATTTCTAAAGCCATTTTTCATGCCTTTTCTTCAGCTCTTCATGGCTTATCAGGTTCTCTGGTTTCTCACTTTCTTCAAATGCCAGGAGCAATTCTTCCTGTTCTTTTTCAGTAAGTCTGTTCCAAAGCTGACCTTCTTTACTCGATAATCTTTTTTTAATAAGATCGTAAAAGTTTGACAACAAGTTGACATTGTCAATGCTGTCAATGAGATTGTGGAAATCCTTTTTTAATTCTAATGTGTTCATCGCAAGATCCTCTCTTTTTAACAAAGTTAAGGATTATTTTATTAATCGGAATTGTTTTTAGTAAGTGTGGCAACTAACAATTACGATTCCATCCCTCGGGATGTATTCCGGCATCGAGCTTCAAGCCCCGGCAGGCCGGAATCTTCACTACGCTCCGACTTCAAGCATCAAGCATCGAGCATCGAGCATCGAGCTTCCCGCTTCCCCACGCTGTCAGGATGGTTGCGCCAACGCTGACAGGTGGGGCGGGGAAAAACCTGTCAGCGTCCGCAGGACCTGACAGCGTTGAGGTGGGGGAAGGGAAGGTTTGAGAGTTTGATGCGCTACGCACATTTGAGAGTTTGATAACCGCTGCCCTACTCCGCCGTTGGCTTCGCAGGGCGAAGCGCGGTTGTTTGAAATGATCACAACCACAAACGTGGCGAAGCCACACCAAACCTCAAACGCCTGCGAAGCAGGCACCAAACAATAACACCCTGATCCACTTTTTGACTTTTCGACCCTTTTGACTCCTTCGACCCCGTCCAGCCTGCCGGTTTTTCTATCATTCACTCATTCCCCCTCCAAAGGGCCACGGTAGAGACGGTGAAGAAAAGCACCACGATGAGGTTCAGATAACCTCCGATGATGACGGTCCGGGCGTCTCCGGTGAGGATCTTCCCGAAAACGCCCATCAGGGCAAAGGGTACCAGCGGGAAGAAGGGAAGGATCCACCGCGGGTAGAGGGTTCTCTTTCGCCATACTTCATAAAAGAAGATGACGGAGAGGAGGCCGAAGAAGGGATAGACGACCATCCGCAGGAGATGATCGGTCCTCCACGCCAGGACTGTGGCTTCACGGATGTCGAGGCCCTGCTGTGCCGCCAGACGGGCTGTCCCGGCGATGGCCATATAATGCCCGTGGATGACGCCGTAAGAGGCGAGGACGGCCACGAAGCTGCCCGTAGCCAGGATACGCGACAGCTTAGGCGCCGGGGCGAAGGCGTACCACAGCTGCAGTGTGCCCAACAGGTACAGCCACATGGCGATCAGGGCGGTCAGACCGCTGAGCACGACCCGTTGGTCGGTGACTAGCGTCATATTGCCATGTATGGAGGTGCTGCCGGGGACATAGTACAACAACATGTCGCCCGAGAAAAGGACCAGCCCGCCGAGGATGCCGGCCAGACCTGTTATTCTTAATAAAATCCTTTTGTTTTCCATTGTATTATATCGGAATGGTTGGTTTACAAAAACAAGATAATAATAATGATAATTCCCTCAAACAAAAACATTCATCAGGGATATTTCCCCGTTGCCGGCGTTCTGCGCTGCGGGGTTATCTTCCGGCAGGAAAAATCATTTTCCGCAGGGGAAATATACCCGGAATACTGAATTATTTGATAATTTTATAGAATAATTACAGGGAAAAAAGGGAATGACCACGGTTGTGCACTGCGGGGGCAGGGCCATTCTTA
>CAZYQV010000075.1:0-3168 GCA_964649775.1 uncultured Rikenellaceae bacterium | reverse complement strand
CAAAGGGTGCGAGCTGTGTGTGATCTCCTGCCCGACGAATGTCATCGCTATGTCGCGCAAGGTGAACAGCAAAGGTTATCATTATGCTTATATGGAAAACCCCGATGCCTGCAACGGATGTACCAACTGCGCCATTGTCTGCCCCGACGGGGTGATCACAGTGTACAGGAAGAAGATCGTGGAGGAGGAGACGGTGAAACGATAATGCCCCGCCTTCGCACAAGGCTACGGCGGGTAAAAGATGAAGCGATGATGAGAGATAGACGCGTGTGGGTTTGATAGGATTGCTTCGTCGGAGCGGAGCTCCTCCTCGCAAAGTCTGGCTTTGTCTTGGGTTAGGAGATGACTGCATTGGGCCTCGTGATGTTCCGGCTAACTCGAAACTCGATACTCAAAACTAATTAACTACTAACCACGAACTACGAACCACTAACCACAAACCGATATGGATGAAGAATATGTATTGATGAAAGGCAATGAGGCGCTGGCCGAGGCGGCGATACGAGCCGGTGTCGACGGTTATTTCGGTTATCCCATCACGCCGCAGAGCGAGGTGATGGAGTACCTGACGGCTGCCAGGCCGTGGGAGCGCACCGGCATGGTGGTCTTCCAGGCCGAGAGCGAGGTGGCGGCCATCAACATGTTGTATGGTGGCGCCGGCGCCGGCAAGCGGGTGATGACCTCCTCGTCGAGTCCGGGCATCAGCCTCATGCAGGAAGGACTCTCTTACATCGCCGGCGCCGAGCTGCCGGTGGTGGTGGCTAACATTGTGCGGGGCGGTCCCGGCCTGGGCACCATACAGCCCTCGCAGTCGGACTACTTCCAGGCTACCAAGGGGGGCGGTCACGGCGACTACCATTTGCTGGTGCTGGCCCCCTCGTCGGTGCAGGAGATGGCCGACTTCGTCGAGGAGGCCTTCGAGCTGGCTTTCAAATACCGCAACCCGGTGATGATCCTCTCCGACGGAGCCATCGGCCAGATGATGGAGAAGGTGAAGTTCAAGCCCCAGAAAGCGCGGATGACCGACGAGGAGCTGCCGGAGTGGGGCACCACGGGCAAGAAACCCGACCGCGAGCGCAACATCATCACCAGTCTCGACCTCGACCCGTACCGGCAGGAGCGTTTCAACGAACATCTGCAACGCAAATACCGGCAGATGGAGGCCGGGGAGGTGCGGTATGAGACCTTCCTCACGGAGGATGCCGAGTACCTTCTGGTAGCTTACGGCACCAGTGCCCGCATCTGTCAGAAGTCGGTGCAGCTGGCCCGTGAAGAGGGCATCAAGGTAGGGCTGCTGCGGCCCATCACCCTCTATCCTTTTCCGAAAGAGCAGATCACCGCGCTCACCGGCCAGGTGAAAGGTATGCTGAGCGTGGAGATGAGTGCCGGCCAGATGGTCGAGGATGTGCGGCTGGCCGCCAACGGCCGGGTGCCCGTCGAACATTTCGGACGCATGGGGGGCGTTATCCCCGCACCCGAAGAGATCGTAGAAGCATTAAAACAAAAAATCATCGGAGGTTGATATGGCTGACGAGAAACTGAAAGAGATCATTGCAGAAGAGAATGTGGTCTATAAAAAGACCAAAGTACTCACCGACAAGCCCATGCATTACTGTCCGGGCTGCGGACACAGCACCCTCCACCGCATCATCGCCGAGGTGATCGAGGAGATGGACATCCAGGACAAGACCATCGGCATCGCGCCGGTAGGCTGTGCGGTGTTCATGTACGACTATATCGATGTGGACAGCCAGGAGGCGGCCCACGGCCGTGCGCCGGCGCTGGCCACAGCCATCAAAAGGCTGATGCCCGACCGTTATGTTTTTACCTATCAGGGCGACGGCGACCTGGCGGCCATCGGCACGGCCGAGACCATCCACGCCTGCAACCGGGGCGAGAACATCACCATGTTCTTCGTCAACAACGGTATTTACGGCATGACGGGCGGCCAGATGGCGCCTACCACCCTGGAGGGCATGCGCACCTCCACCACGCCTTACGGCCGTGACAACCATCTCATGGGCCATCCCATCAAGATCACCGACCTGGTGGCACAGCTGCCCGGCACCTATTACGTCACCCGCCAGGCTGTCCATACGCCCAACTTCGTGCGACGTACCAAGAAAGCCGTGCGCAAAGCCTTCGAATACCAGATGCGCGGCAAAGGCGTCTCCTTCGTCGAGGTGGTCTCCAACTGTAACTCCGGCTGGAAGATGCCGCCCGTACAGGCCGTCAAATGGCTCGACGAGAACATGCTGCCTTTTTATCCGCTGGGCGATATCAAAGTGCCGCAGGATTAGTTCATCAACAAAAAAAGAAAATCATGACGGAAGAGATCATCATAGCAGGTTTTGGAGGACAGGGTGTCCTCTCAATGGGTAAGATCCTTTGTTATTCGGGGGTGATGCAGGGCAAAGAGGTGAGCTGGATGCCCTCGTACGGTCCGGAGATGCGCGGCGGCACGGCCAACGTGACGGTCATCATCAGCGATGAACGCATCAGTTCGCCCATCCTCAACGCTTTCGACTCGGCCATCATCCTCAACCAGCAGTCGATGGATAAGTTCGAACCCAAAGTGAAGCCGGGCGGTCTGCTCCTCTACGACCCCAACGGCATCACCCGCCATCCCGAAAGGGAAGATATCAGCATCTACCGCTGTGCCGGCGCCGAAGAGGCCGCCCGCATGGGTGCCACACGCTCATTCAACATGATCATGCTGGGGGCTTTCCTGAAGATCAAACCCATCGTGGAGATGGAGAACGTGCTGAAAGGACTCAAAAAATCCCTGCCCGAACGCTATCACCACCTGATCCCCCAGAACGAAGATGCCATACATCACGGAATGGAGATCGTAGAAGAGGTGAGGAAGGTGGAAGCCTGAAGCTTGATGTCGGAGCGTAGCGAAGATCCCTGCCTACCGGCAGGCAGGCCGGCTTGCCGGGGCTCGATGCTCGAAGGTCGAAGGGGGCGAAGAGGTGATGATGCGATGAAGCCCCGCCTTCGCACAAGGCTACGGCGGGTAAAAGATGATGCGATGATGAGATGAAGCGATGATGCGAATAACTCGATACTCGATACTCAAAACTCGTTAACTATGAACCTTGAACATTTTAGATATTTGGATTTGTCGAAAAGATCGAAGAGGAAAATATCAGAGACTCTGAACAA
>CAZYQV010000074.1:0-9981 GCA_964649775.1 uncultured Rikenellaceae bacterium | reverse complement strand
ATGTGCATTTTCTGGGACAACGACGGCTCCCTTATCCCGGGAAAATATACCGTCTTCCTGTACCTGGAAGGTCACGAGATCGGTCAGTCTGTTTTCTTGTTAAAATAAAAACCTTTTATCATGAGGATAGGAATCATTATCGGACGTATCGGCGGTGTTGACGGTGTTGCCCTGGAAACCGAAAAGTGGATCGAAGTACTCAGACGCATGGGCCATGAAGTCTTCATCATCGCCGGACAATATGAGAACTGGGATTTTGATCCGGAGCATAATACGCTGGTGGTGGAAATGTCTTTCTTCTCCCCCGAAAGCTTCTGGGGACAGAAAAAAGCTTTTTTCTATCCCGATACGAACATCGACGAGCTGCTTGAACACATCAACCTTTACTCCAATATCATCGCCGACAAAATCATCGACTGGGTACATGAAAAGCAAATAGAGGTGGTAATCTCGGAGAACGCCTCCGCCCTGCCGGCTCATCTGGAAATGGGAAGAGGCATAGCCATTGCCATAGAAAAACTGGGCATCCCCACCATCACCCACGACCACGACTTTGCCTGGGAAAGAGGCGACCGTTATCTCTCCCCTCACGAGGAGATCAACAAGATCGTGGAAGAGACCTTCCCCCTGCGCCTCCCCAACTCTTTCCATGCCGTCATCAACACACACGCCCAGAAAACCCTGAAAGAACGTTTCAACCGCGATGCCATCGTGGTGCCCAACGTGATGGACTTCAACATGAAGTTTGGTGTGCCCGACGATTACAACAGGAACCTGCCCCGCGACCTGGGGGTGGATCCCGGCAGTAAGATGCTTTTTCAGATCACACGCATCGTGCGCCGCAAAGGCATCGAGGTGGCCATCGAACTGATCCACCGTCTGCAGGACAACAATGTCAAGCTGGTGATCACCGGGGATTACAAAGATGACGAGGGCAGCAAATACTACAATGAGCTGATCAACCAGATCCATCAGTTGAAAGTGAGCCACCTCGTCTTCTTCGCCTCCCATCTTATCCACAACAAAGGATTCACCGGTTCGGGCGACGGTAAATACTCCCTGTCGGATGCTTATGCCAACGCTACCGCCTGCACATATTTCAGTACTTATGAAGGTTTCGGGAATGCTTTTGTGGAAGCTGTCCTGGCCAAAACACCTGTTTTTGTGAACAACTATGAGCCGGTCTTCTGGCCCGATATCGGCAGCAAAGGTTTCAAGGTGGTCATGCTCGAGAACAACGAACTTACCGACGAGAAAGTGGAACAGATGCGTGAGATCATCTACAATGAAAAACTGAACCGTGAGATAGGAGAGTACAACTTCGAGCTGGGGAAAAAGCATTTTTCCTATGAAGTACTGGAAGAGAAACTCAATCAGCTGATCAATATCGTCACCCACCTGCCCGGGGTGAAAAAATAAGCCGGGATTCATCCCAAATCAGGGCTGTCCGGCCATACAATCCGAAATAATGGTATCCGAAACAAGGATCCCGGCATCGGTCAGCACATATTTTCCTTCTTTTTCAAGTACATGTCCCGTTTCTATCCATTTCCGTACTGACCGGAGAAAGAGGGTTTCCAACTCCCGTGAAAAATTTCTTCGGATAAATTCCCTTTCTGCCCCCCACATGGTCCGCAGGGAGGTCAGCACATAATCGTTATACCGGTCTTTTTTGGTCAGGACCTCCTTCTCCCGGCAACCTTCCCTGCCGGCACATTCTGTATACCTTTTCAGATCACTGACATTCCATTGTCTCGTCCGCAGGTCGTAGGAGTGTGCCGAAGGTCCAAACCCCAGATATTTTTCCCGGCTCCAGTAAAGCAGGTTGTGTTTTGAGAAAAAACCTTTCTTCCCGAAGTTGGAGATCTCATAATGTACGAAGCCTTTTTCCCGGGTTATCTCCACCAGATCACGGTATTGTTCTATCACTGTCTCCTCTGCCGGCGGCTGTATCTTTCCTTTTTTTAACCACTGTCCAAAAACGGTTCCTTCCTCAAAGGTGAGCAGGTAGGCCGAGAGATGGTTCACCGGCAGCTGCAGGGCTGTGAAGAGGTTTTTTTTCCATTCTTCCGGAGCAAGCTGCGGTATACCGTATATCAGATCCACGGAGATGTTGTCGAAACCGGCGGCGGCAGCATCTTCCACCGCTTTCACGGCTCTCCCGGCATCGTGCCGCCGGTGCATGAGCTGCAGGTCGCCGTCACGGAACGACTGACACCCTATGCTGATCCTGTTCACACCGGTCCTCCGAAGATCTGCCGCATATTGCCTGTCAACATCCTCCGGATTGGCCTCAAAAGTGATCTCCGCCTGTCCGGCGATCCTGAAATGTTTTTGCAACGCCTGCAGGATTTTTTCCACCTCTCCGGCAGACAACACCGAGGGGGTCCCTCCTCCGAAATACACCGTTTCGAACAGCTCCCCTTCTCCCTCCGGGGCCCGCATACTGATCTCTTTCTTCAGGGCCTCCAGAAAAGGGCCCTTGAGCGCCAGGTCCCTGCTCCTGAAAAAATCACAGTAATAACAGATCTTTTTACAAAAAGGAATATGAAGGTAGATACCTGCCATCGCTCAACGACCGTCGGATCAGTATTTTTCAAGGTATCCCATCACGGCGTTGGCCACAGCCCTGGGTTCGGGAGGCAGGGAGTAGATGTTCTCCTCATACCGGCTGTTATAGGGAGAAATATTGAGTACCCTGCCGTCGACCACAAGGGTGCTGCTTCCTCCCGGATCAAACCCCATGGCCCGGATCATCCCCTGTTTCTTCAAAATCTCTGCCATATCATAGTGTGTAGCCCCCACCGACTCGCGGATCCTGCCGTTGATGGTGACCACACCCAACCGGCCCTCCCTGTCTATCCCGGCAGCGATCTTGGGTCCTCGCATATCGGTAAAATCCAGACGTGCCGCCTGAGTGCGGATGGAGTTTTGTGTCTTCCATCCCTCCTTTTCCATGTCGAGACACACCTCGCCGTCTTCCAAAAGCATCGGACCGGCCTCCACACCGTGGACTACCCCTTCCAGTCCGGGGATCAGGATCTCCACCTCCTGTTCAGGCGTCCCTAACTCTTCCGGAAAGTCGCCGGGAAGGAAAGAGAGGGTTAGCCCTACGGGGATGAACCGGAGCTCCTCCCCTTTTTTTGTATGGACCACATCTTTGATGACATTCCCGGAAAGACGCACAAAGACCCTCCCCTCCCCTTGGATGCTGTCCACATCATTCATCAGATCATAATAACAGGGTCTCTGAGGATCCCGGCAACCGTTTCTGTTTTCCGGAGGAAAGAAAATCATTCTCTCTCCCGCCCTCACATAAAATCCTTCCCACACATTCACCCTGCGTATGTCCGGCTTTCCTTCTTTGTCAATGAGCAGTGCCGGCTTATTGAACAACGGAGGTGAGAGGACCTTCCCGTTGGAGACAAGCAGGCCGAGGGGGGATCCTATGTACGACTCTGGCAATCCCAGCTTGCCGACCAGCTCGGGATTAAGGATATATCCTCCGTTCCATGCGATCTCAACCTTCTTCCCGGTCTTTTTCACGAAATCCTCAACAAACTCGGTTACCCGCTGCGTTCCGGTCTTGTTGTATACGGTGCTGAACTGCCATTTTGTGCCGTCGGGTGCGCTTCTTGTGGCAGCCAGGACTCCCGACCACGGATATCCGTCTTGATATACACCGCTGATGAACCTGTAACTCACATTTCCTCCCGGCCGGTCTCCCTGCCGCAACATTTCAACAACATGCCTCAGGGGAGAGCCGTTCTTCACCGCATCCTCCCTCACCTTTTCCATGAAATTCTCCATTCCCATCTTATCGACCAGCTCTTTCACCTCATCACTTTTCATATATTCATTGAACTGCGCCGCTGTCTGTACCGGAGTAGGATAAGCCAGGGTAGCCCGTATGCCGGCGGGAACGAACTGTATGAACCCGCTTCCTTCCGGCACACCCAGGATGTTAGCGATCAGCGGGTTATCTGCCCGGCCGATGTGGACCCTGTCGATCTCAACAAAGTCGGTCATCACCGATGCGTTCAGACGGTCGGTGATCAGCAGGCCTCCGCCCTTGCTCACCTTCCTGAAGATCTTGAGAGCACTCTTCCCCAGCTGTGCCAGGTGAATGCCCACGGTCCACTGGTTGGTATTCACAAACTTCAAAAGACCATGCTTGTAAAGCAGGTACATCTCCTTGTCGGTGGCACCCCTGATATATTTCACGATCGTATCCGTGGACACCCAGTTGCTGATCGGGTTGTTCTGAAGAAAAATATAGACCGGTGCGATCTTTTCCTTGCTCCTGAGCAGCATCTTTTCGGTAAGCTCCTCCATAAGCTTCAGACCCAGCCTGGATCGTATCGACTGCAGGGCAAAGAACTCAAGTGCATACAGGATCTGCGATCCCGGGAAGATGATGATCGGAATGTTCTCCTTCATCTTCCGCATCAGGATATCTCGGTTGTCGATACTTAGATAATCACTGCCGGTCAGCTGGGCGATCGCCAGATTCCAGTCGGTGAAGAACTGGGTATTGGTATGGAGGCGCTCGCTGTATTTCCTTTTCAGCAGATGACGGTAGAGGTAGTTCACCAGGCCGGTGATCTCCTGAAAAGTATAGTCCCTGTAAGGGTAATAGTTTTTGTTGCGGTGACGGTATGCAAAAGAGTGATCATGCCGTATCTTCAGTTCACCTTTCCGGTAACGAAAGATGTTATCCACCGCATTGAAAAAAAGTATCTTTTTCTCTAACGGCAGTTCGGCAGGGTTTTTTTCGCAGATTTCCCGGGCGAAAGAGAAGACCATCCCCCGCATGTTCTGTTCCTCCACCCTGAACGCACTGGGGTCGATCAGCGACTTAAGGTAGATCATGAAGGCCAGACGGCTGAAGCCCGGAAGGTATTCCCTGTTCCGGGTGTCCAGGACCATTTTCAGGTTCGCATCGTCATAATCAAAGGTCTTCTTATATTCCCTGAACGCTTTCCTGACTTGCTCCAGAGAGATACAGTTGCTCTGTTGCTGGTAATAGATCACCTTGAGCACGTCAAACATGTTCTTGTTGAGGGTTTCCTGACTGTATCTCTTCTTCACCACCCTTTTGTTATGTTCAATTTCATCGGTAAAAAGGTGGGGGAAGAAAACCCTTTTTATGATGGCCTGTACCTGGTGTTTGCCAATGGTCTTACCATCGTATTCGATCACTCTCAGCCTTTCCGATTCGGGCAGATGCTCTCCAATCACTTCCGAATAGACATGTTCGGGGTAATATCTCCTGCAGAAGATCGGCTTGCCGGCAGCTGCTGCCTCAATGATGGGCAGACCTCTTCCTTCTGTCTCGCTGGGCAGAAGGACAAGGGAAGCAATATTGTATAACTGGGGGATGCCTACCGGGTCCCTGAACTTTTTCTTGAACTCCTCCTTGTCCAGCTCACTGAAGAGGAAAGCAAGATAAACACGGCTGCGGAACTCCTCTTCCAGGGAATCCAGAAGAAACTGGAACCTCTTCACCAGCTTCCTGAAATAATCAAAATGGCCGTCGGCAATGGGTCCTGTGACGATGAGCGTGATCTTAAGATCGCCCGTCTCAACAAACTTCTTCCGGAACAGATCCGACTCGAACATTTTATGTATCAGCCGGAATCCTGTCTCTATCCTTTTTCTTACAATGATACGCGTAGGCTGCAGGAAAACAATGTTCTCCGTAAGAAAGTCCTCGACAACCCTGGTTTTGTTATGACCTATCAGTATGGGCCGGGGGTTTTTTTCGCTTACCAGTCCCCGCATGATCACATCATTCACCGAATAGGCTACCAGCGAATCTTCATAACGGCTCAGTACCTGTTCAAACTGGAAAAAAGTGTTCAGCTTGTCCCTTTTGGAAACATTTTGGTACGGTTGCGGGTTGACCGCTGTGCCCACCTCCATCACATTTACAGGATTATGACCATTGCTCAGGATGATGTGCCTGCTTTGCCGCTTGTTAATGTTCAGTGTCAGCCAGGTGCGCGATTCCCACGGAAAGAGCATCTCGATGATGGAAAAGACCTCTCCCAGATGGGCATTTGTGAAAAAGAAATCCCGCGGGCCTTTTTTTGCTTTTTTCTTTTCTATATCGACCGGCCGGCTTCCTCCCTCCCAGTAGTAATCGTGACAGTTATTGATGACCGGTAACCCCATGATCTCGGTAACAAGTACTGTTGCCAGCGTAAGGGATACATTTCCAGGATTTGATGCCACATTGACTATGTACAGCAAAGCGATCCTGTTCCTCTCGATATATTTCGCCAGCTTTTCGGCGATCACAAGCGTTTCTGCCCAAAATTCCAGGATGAGACGGTTATAATCCGGACTTCCCCTCTCCATCCTGGTAAAGAAAAAATCCTTGTAATGTTTCCATTTATCAAAAGCACGGGCCTCTCCAATTGCATATTTTTTCCACTCTTTCCGGATCACCTTGTAAGAATCCGGTTTGAACTCCCCTGCAATAAGATGGATGCTCAGGTCATTCAGCCAGTATTTCATGCTTTCGATATACTTCAGGATCTCATTGGTCACACCATCCACCGAATAAGCATAGGTAAGTATGCCAACCCCCCTGCCCTGTAAATGGTTGAAGTATTCATCGATGTCTCCTCTGAACTCGGATACGGGAACGGGATTTTTTTCTTTTAATCTGTCAAGGAATAACCCAAGGTCGAACCAGGTACTGATCTCCTCCTTTTTCAGAAGTTTTATCGTCTCCCTGGCACTGTTTCTGTATTTTTGCATAACTCCCGGTTTTATATTCTGTACCGCCGTCTTTCTGATCCCTCAGGATCCTTTCCGGCAACATAATGAAAACGGGAGAATATACTAAATTTTAAGATTTCATCAAAGCTTCAGTGCAACGGGATCTTATCCACCCTTCTTTTGTGACGTCCTCCCTCGAAGGAGGTTTCCAGAAAAACCTTTACGATCACCACTGCCTGTTCAAGATCGATGAAACGCCCGGGCAAAGCACAGATATTTGCATCATTATGGGCACGTGCCAGTCTGCCTATCTCCTCGCACCAGCACAGCGCTGCCCGTATACCCTGGTGCTTGTTCGCCGTCATACTGACACCATTCCCGCTGCCGCAGATAGTGATACCCATATCATACTTCCCTTCCTCTATGTCATTTGCAATGCGATGAGCATAGTCAGGATAATCAACACTCTCCTCCGAATGGGTACCCAGGTCATCGAAATACAATCCTTCCCTGTTCCTGAAATATTCTATAAGCCCCTGTTTGATCCTGAACCCTGCATGGTCGCTCGTAATGGCTATTCTTACATCCTTCATTGTTGATAAACTGTTATTTGTACAGGTATAATTATTGATTATTTTTTCTTCCGGGAACCAATTTTTCCCGACGATAAAATTTTTTCGTAAATATAAAAACCTATTTTTAGTTTTTCATCTAATATTTTTGAACACCTTATTTAACAAACTACGTTTCACCAAGTATAAAAAAGAATTATTAACATTGCATCATACTTTGTTAATTCTTTTGCAAAAACATTCTTTGATTGAAATTTACGCTGATCGATACATTTAAGAACTTCTTAATATTTTGTTATTTGTAAACTGAAAATTTTTACCGTCGACTTACCAACACTTTCAACAGGATATTATCTACATTATAAATTTTATTTTAAAGGTATAATAATAATATAAAGCAGGATGACAGATGTTGAAAAGCTGATCAGAGAAAAGGGATATATTGATCTGGAAGCACCAGCAGGCGATGAACTGATTCATGAGATAGAGAGGATGAAAAAGGAAAAAAAAGCAGTCATTCTTGCTCATTATTATCAACGACCTGAGGTGCAGGATATTGCAGATCACAGGGGAGACAGTCTGGCCTTGTCCCGGCTGGCGGCAGATACAGATGCGGAGATCATCCTTTTTGCGGGGGTGCATTTTATGGCTGAAACTGCCAAAATACTCTCTCCGGAGAAGAAAGTTCTTCTTCCCGACCTGAGGGCTGGTTGTTCGATGGCTGATTCGTGTCCTGCAGACAAGTTTGAAACATTCATCAGGGAAAATCCGGGAAGAACGGTGGTAACTTATGTGAATACCACGGCCAGGGTAAAAACATTGTCGGATATAATATGCACCTCCGGCAATGCTGTGCGTGTCGTAGAATCATTGCCTGAGGGAGAAAAGATCATATTTGCACCGGACAGGAACCTGGGTGAATATGTCAGGGAAAAGACCGGGAGAGACATTCTGGTATGGAACGGGAGCTGCCATGTACATGAAAGATTTTCGGCTGAAAAAATACAGGAAATAAAAAAGAAATATCCGGAAGCCAGGATCATTGTACATCCCGAATGTGAACGTGATGTTCGTGATCTTGCAGACATGGTAGGATCCACTTCGCAGCTGATAAATTATACCAGAAAAGATGGAGGAAAAACGTATATTGTCGCTACCGAACCGGGTGTGATCCATGAAATGAAAAAATTCAATCCGGAAAAAAGGTATATTCCTGCACCTCCGGCAAAGAAAGCTGCATGTGACTGCAGTGAATGTGAATATATGAAAATGATCACCTTGAGTAAAATATACAATACGCTGAAATATGAACTTCCGGAGATAAAAATGGACAGGGAGACCATTGAAAAAGCAGCCGTTCCCATCAGAAAAATGCTGGAAATAACGAATGGATGAGTAAGAAGGGATCACATATCATTGCGGTTGTTGTACTGGCATTCATGATGCTCACTAACATCATGGCGCAGAAAAACGAGGTCAATCCCAACGGATATAACAAGTTCTATTATCCGAACGGGCAGGTGTCCAGTGAAGGCATGATGCGCAATGGTAAACCGGATGGTTACTGGATCACTTATTATGTTACGGGTATTAAAAAATCAGAAGGAAAACGTGTGAAATTTATGCTTGACAGCACGTGGATCTTTTACAACCAGCTGGGTGATACGATCGAAAAGATAGAATATAAATACGGAAAAAAGAACGGGTATGACATAAAATACGGGTACGTTGATAAAGGGGATGGCATCACGGGATATATCAGTTCGAAAGAACTCTATGTAAATGATAAAAAAGAAGGAATGGCATATTATTATTATCCGTCGGGAAAACTGAAGGAGATTGTGCCATATAAAAAAGGAAAAAAAGAGGGTACGGGGAAGGTGTTTGATGAAAAAGGGAACGTCATCACGGTGAAGGAGTATCACCGTGATAATCTGGTGGAAAGGGTACGTATAAACAGGTATAATAAAAACGGCAATAAAGAGGGGAAATGGGTCACCTTTTATCCGGACGGGAAAAAGTACAGGGAGGAGAATTACAAAGACGGAAAACTGGATGGGTATTACAAGGAATATGACAGGGTTGGAAACCTGAAAATAGTGTTGTTTTATAAAGACGGGAAGCTTGTGGATCTGTCTTCCGGGAGTGACAGCATTGCTGCGCCGGTGGATATACGGAACAAATATGACGAGGAAGGGAACCTGGTGGAGAGCGGAGCTTACAGAAATGGTATACCGATCGGTATACACCGTAAGTATGATAAGAACGGAAAGGTCGTTCACGCGTGGATATACGATAACAACGGAAAGGTGACGGCAGAGGGGATCGTAACGGAAAAAGGCGAGAAAGAAGGAAAATGGAAGTTTTATTATGAAGATGGTTCTTTACGGGCCGAAGGGAAATACCTGCACAACAAACGTACGGGAAACTGGAAATTTTACGGAAGGAGTGGAAAAACAGAACAGACAGGTACCTATCGCCGGGGAAAAGCGGAAGGCACATGGAGGTGGTTTTATGAAGATGGTTCATTGCGCAGGGAGGAAGATTTCTTCAATGGGAAAGAAGACGGACATTATGTGGAATATGACCGGAATGGAAAAGTTATCGCCGAGGGAAATTACATAGAAGGGGAAAGGGATGGTTTCTGGAGAATGGATGTGGGCGATCAGATACAGGAAGG